>CAYZCB010000029.1:0-6579 GCA_964476815.1 uncultured Candidatus Saccharibacteria bacterium | reverse complement strand
CCGCCGCGACAGAGGTCGGTGAATTTTCCGGAAGTGAAGAGGGTGATTTTTTCTTTCTCTTTATCGAGGTCGTCAATGAGCTCTATTTTGTAGAGATTACCTTTGAAAAACGCTCGAGCTTCTTTCGCGGAAACTTCCTTTCCTTCGAAGTGTTTCCACGTCTTCAAAATCTCGCGCATTTTTTTCTCTATAGCCGGAAAATCTTTTTCCGCCGGAGCGGTGCCCTTTGGGAATTCGAAGTCGTAATAAAAACCGTTTTCTATAGCCGGACCGATGGTGTTTTTCGTTTCCGGATAGATTTCCAAAATCGCCGCTGCGAGAAGATGGGCGAGTGAATGTCTGACGTGTTCGATTGATGATGCCATAGGACTCTAGAATAACCTTTTTTGGCGGAAAATCAAAAGACTATTTCAGATCCATAAAATTTTCCGCGAGGAGGGAAATCGTGTCGTTGCGCTCGTTGACTTTGCCTTTGACGGCGAGCGGTTTGTCGGAGATCAAAATATTTTTGAATTTGGCGTAAAGGCGAGGGAAGACGACGACCTCAATCGTACCGGTGAGGTCGGCAAGGCGCATAAAGCACATCTCGTCGTTGCCTTTTGTTCGAATGGCCCGTATGTCTTCGACCACGCCGCCGATGGTGACGATATGTTCTCGGATATTTCCGTCAACTTCTTTTTCTTTCGCTGCTCGGTCTTTTATTTTCGCGACGTTTTCTTTGAGTTTTTCGAGAACGGCTTTGTATTTGTCCAGTGGATGTCCGGAAATGAAAAGTCCGAGGAGTTCTTTCTCCCATTTCAGAATCTCCTGTTTGGGGATTTCGGAAACGGGCGGCAAACGAAGTTCGGAGACTCCGACGGCCTTCCCAAAAAGAGAATCTTGCGCGCTGTTGCCTTTGGTTTGTTCTTTGTTGAATTGAAGAAGGAGGTCGATATTGCCGAAGAGAGTCGACCTGTCGGCGAATTCGTCGAGGGCGCCGACTTTGACCAGAGCTTCAAGGGATTTTTTGTTGAGATTTTTGTCTTTGATGCGCGTGAGGAAATCGGTAAGCGACGCAAACGGTCCGTTTTGTTTTCTTTCTTCGATGATGGATGTGGCGATGCCGTCGCCGAAATTTTTTATCGTCTTCAAACCAAAGCGGATTTTTTCGCCCGCGCCCGGCGTGCGCGCGGCATTCGGCACGACGGAGAAATCTTCGAAACTTTCGTTGACCGACGGCGGAAGCACTGGTATGTCCATTCTCTTACACTCGGCTATCGTCTCGGCGATTTTTTCCACTTCACCCGAATCGGACGTCAAGACATTTGCCATATAGACCGCGGGAAAATTGGCTTTGAAATAGGCTGTAATGTACGCGATCCAGCCGTAGGAAACACTGTGGGCTTTGTTGAAAGCGTAGGCGGCGAATGGCTCTATCCAAGTCCAAAGTTCCTCGGCTTTTTTTAGGGGCCACTTCGAATGTTTGACGCAACCTTGGATAAATTTGTCTTTTTGCTCCGCCATCTCCTTCGGAATTTTCTTGCCGACGGCTTTGCGGAATTTATCGACTTCGCCCCATGTATAGCCGGCGATGTCGTGAGCAATGATGAGGAGGTCGTCTTGATAGACCAAAACGCCGTAGGTTTTTTTCAAAATCGGTTCGAGCGCCGGGTCGAGATATTTTACTTTCGACGGGTCGTGCTTACAGGCGATGAACACGGGAATAAATTGTATCGGACCTGGACGATACAAGGCGACCATGGCGTTGATATCGTGGACACTCGTTGGCCGAAGTTCTTTGAGATATCTCGTCATGCCGTCACCGTTTAGTTGGAACAGTCCGACCGTTTGGCCTTTGGCGAGAATGTTGAACGTTCTCTTGTCGTCGAGCGGGATTTTTTCGAGTTCGATGGTCGTGCCGTAGATTTTTTTGGCGAAACGAATCGATTGATAGAGAATGGTGAGGTTTTTGAGACCAAGAAAGTCGAACTTGAGAAGACCGGCATTGTTCTCGTCGATCGAATACATATCGTATTGGGTAATGATTTTACCTTCACCTTTGGGGTCGTATTGAAGCGGCGCGAAATCGGTAATCGGCGACGGCGCGACGACGACGCCCGCGGCGTGAACGCTGATGTGCCGCGCGCAACCCTCGATTTTTTTCGCCAGGTCGATGACACGCTTTACTTCGGCGTCCGTTTCATAGAGTTGTTTCAATTCGGGGACGAGCTCAAGCGCGTGGTCAATAGTCATGGGGAAACCTTGCGAGCCCATGGGAATGAGTTTCGCCAATCTGTCGCCGAACTCGACGGGAAAGCCCAAAGCCCGGGTGACGTCGCGGACCGAGCCGCGCGCCGCCATGGTACCGAAAGTGCCTATCTGCGCCACGTGGTCTTTGCCGTATTTTTGTCTCGTGTATTCGATAACTTCGTCGCGTCTATCGTCGGCGAAATCCATATCGATATCGGGAGCCGACGGGCGGTCGGGATTGAGAAAGCGTTCGAAAGGAATTTCGAATTCAAGCGGGTCGATGTTGGTGATGCCGGCAAGGTAGGTGACCATCGAACCGGAAACGGAGCCGCGAATATTTGAAAGGATATTTTTTTCGCGGGCGAAACGCAAAAGGTCGGCGACGATGAGGAAATACGGCGCGTAACCTTTCATTTTGATGACGGAAAGTTCGTATTCGACGCGTTTGACGGCTTCATCGGTTTTTTTGACCGCACGTTTTTGAAATCCTTCGTAGACGATTCTTTTCAGTTCGTCGTCGGGAGTCACGCCTTGCGGCAGCGGAAAATTCGGAAAGAACCACTTGCCGAGAGTCAGTTCGAGATTGCATTCGTCGGCGATTTTTTTGTTATTCGCGAGGGCTTCCGGCAATTCGCGAAAATATTCTTGCGCTTGTTCGTTTGAGATGAAGGAATAATCACCGTCATCGTCGAGCCGGCTTCGGTCGATGACGTCGCCGCCAGAGCTCGAAACGAGCATCATCGTGCGCTGGGCGATTTTGTCTTCGGGCAAAAGATAATAAACTTCTTGGCCGGCAACGAGAGGGACGCCTGCGCGTCGCGCGGCGTCCGCCGCGCGGCGCATCGTCTCTTCGTGATTATCGATGTCCGGGTGATGAGTGATTTCAACATAGACATCCGTACCAAATATTTTTTTGTACCAATTCAAAACCTCGATTGCTCTGTCCATATCATTTGCTTGGAGCGAAAGGGCAATGTCGCCATTGCTCGGAATGATAGCGATAAGACCGCCTTTAAATTTTTCTATAAGTTCTTTGTCGAGTCGCGGTTTATAATAAAAACCCTCGAGATAAGACGCCGTGACGAGCTGAATCAGATTGTGGTATCCGTCCACATTTTTCGCGAGAAGAACAAGACGCGTCCGCCGAGCGTCGACGCCGGCCTGCTTATCGGCGCGAGTGCGCGGCGCGACGTAAAAGTCCACGCCGAGAATCGGTTTTATGCCTTTATCTTTGCACTCTTTGTAAAATTCGATGGCGCCGTACATATTGCCGTTGTCGGTAAGCGCGAGGACTTTCATGCCGTCTTTTTTCGCCGCCGCCACGAGGTCGGGGATTTTCGGCAATGCCTGAAGGAGAGAATAGTGCGAATGCGCGTGCAGATGGGTAAACTTTGCCATTACCTCCCAGTATACCAAAAACTTTTGAAATTATTTTACGAACGATTTGAAGAAACGACGTAATCGTAAACGGATTCCGATATGTTTCCGATGACGTTGGCGAGTGTCGGAAAATCTTGTCCTCTCGTCATAATGCAAAGGAAATAAGGATGATTCGGATAATAGACGATACCGCAGTCGTGAAGTTCCTTGTCGGTAACTGCGCCGTTCACGACGTCGGTTTGTTCGCCGAATTTGTGGGCGACCGTCGTTGATGCCGCGATTCCGGAAACGATACCTTGATTAAAGCTCGTCATGGAGAGAAGGTTAAAAGCTTCTTCTGAGTATGCATCCGGCAGATATGTCGCGTTGTAAAGAGCTCGAAACATTCGAGAATATATTTCCGGCGACATAAAATTTGCCGGCGTGTTAACGGTCGGATAGGAGATACCAAGAGCGTTGAACACGTCGACGAGTTCTTGCGGGTGAGCTTTGTTAAGGGCCGTCAAGGCGTCGTTGTCGGACTGCTCTATCATTTGCACCAGCAAGTCTCTCGCGCTGTATTCTCCGGCGGGAAGTTGTTTTGGTTTGTAAAATTGTCCGGAATCGTCCGTCGGTGTGTAGGTAAGCATTTCATCGAGCACTCCGGGGTCGGTGACGGCGATTTTTAGGTATGCCATGAGAATGCCGACTTTAAGCATCGAGGACGGAGCGTAGTCGTCGTTTTCATTCACTCCCGTCCATTGTCCCGTAACCATATCGCGATAATAAACGGAAACGTCTTCGACTTTTAATGCCTGTTCGGCTTGAGAGACGTGCGCACTTATAATGTATTTCAAAGGATTGAGTTGAGGGTAAGAGACATTCGAGTTATCCACAAGAATCAAAGGGTCAATGTACTGGTATTGGGCGGAGGCGTTTCTTATTTGCGTTGTTTTCGGGACCAACCCTTTGTCTTGCTCATACTTAAAAAGCCAGCCAATGAAAAAGCAAAGACCGAGGGCGACAAGAACGATTATCCAGTGATGCTTTTTCACACACTATAGTATACGGAATATTTTTCCTTCGCGGTGCGTTATAATTCACATACAATGCCGCGATATCTTATAGGCATCGACGAGGTGGGGAGGGGTCCCCTCGCCGGACCTCTCACACTCTGCGCCTGCCGCGTCGGCGCCGATTTTGATTTTGGTCACTTCAAGAAAATAAAAGATTCCAAAAAACTTTCCCCGCAGAAAAGACAGGAATGGTTCGAAAAAATATCCACCCTTCGCGCCAAAGGTCTCGTAACATTCGCTCTTTCGTCCGTCGATGCCGAAGAGATAGACTCGATGGGTCTTTCGCACTGTATAAAAAAGGCCATACGAAACATTCTCGACGAACTTGTGGCGAGTCCTCTCGAGACGGAGATTCGTCTCGACGGGTCGCTCTACGCGCCGAAGGAATTTATTTTTCAAAAGACCATAATCAGAGGCGACGAGAAAGAGCCGATTATTTCCGCGGCATCCATCATTGCCAAAGTGACGCGCGACAGGGTGATGACGGAATTTTCCGAGATGTATCCTTTGTACGGCTTTGACGCTCACAAAGGCTATGGCACGACGTCTCATATAAAAGCCATCAAAGCATACGGCACGACGCCGATTCACCGGAAAACATTTCTCAAGGGTATACTTTCCAAAAACTTGCGAAAAGCCGCCACGCGTGTATAATATTTTTCTATGGTAGTCCGAATGCGATCGAACAGGTCCCACACGGGAAACAGGCGCTCTCATCACGCGCTCAAGAATATCACTGTGTCCAAAGACGCCGAGAGCGGCGCCGTGCACTTGCGCCACCGCGCTTCTGCCGTGACAGGAATGTATCGTGGACACCAAGTGATAAACGTGGGAAAACGTCTCGCCAAAATCGAGAAGAAGGCCAAAGCGGCGACCGCGGCGAAATAGTTTTTCTGGCAGACAGTTTTCAGTCCCGCAGCACTGCGAGTTTGGAAACTGGAAATCAGAAATTTCCTAAGATATGGCAAACAGGCACCTTGCAAGAAGTATCGTTCTCCAATCACTATTTGAGTGGGACTTTAGGAAGTTATCCGACAAAGAAATAACCGCCGTGGTCGCGCGCGACGCGGCTGAATTTGGTGGCAGTGCCGACACGGCTTTTATGGAAGAGCTGACGAAAAACGTCCTCGCCAAGCGTCCGGAAATCGACACGATTATCGAGAAAGCCGCGCCGGATTGGCCCCTCGACAAAATCTCGCCGGTCGACAGAAACATTTTGCGCATAGGACTCTATGAGCTTCTGTTTGCCGACCGGAAAGACGTGCCGGCAAAAGTCGCCATCAACGAAGCCATTGAGCTCGCCAAAGGTTTCGGCGGAGAAAACAGCGGCAAATTCGTCAACGGCGTTTTGGGTTCCGTGTACAAAGAAATCGGCGAGCCGGGCAAGGACGCCGTGAGTAAACGCAAAGACGACAAATTTAATTTGTCCTTGGAGAAAATGCCCATCGAACACAAAGGGGGCGCCGTGGTTTATGCCAAAACTCCCGATGGTTTGCGATTCGCTTTCGTCCACGACGTCTTTGGCCACTGGACGCTATCGAAAGGCGGCATTGAAGGCGCGGACGAGGTGACCGGCACGAAAAAGAAAATAAAAGAAGAGCTTGGTCTCGATGTGGAAATAGGCGAAGAGTTGGCTCGCAACGAATACGTCGCCACTCATCCGGAAAAAGGCAAAATCAGAAAACGCGTTGTCTACTTTTTGGCCGAAGCCGAACACGTGCCGCTCAAACGCGGCGATTCCGGCGGACTCGACGACGCCAAGTGGTTTAAGGCTGAGGAGATAGCTGAGCTCAACTTTTACGACGATATTTTCCCCATTGTTACCAAAGCTCTCAAGATTTTGACAAAATAATTTTTACCGATAAGGTGTGTGTATGGAAATAGATTTTAAAGAATTCGAAAAGAAGTCCAACTA
>CAYZCB010000028.1:0-6662 GCA_964476815.1 uncultured Candidatus Saccharibacteria bacterium | reverse complement strand
ATTTGCGCAAGTATTACACGATAGATAAAAAAAACGCAACGGTGGATAAATAAAAATGCCGCCCCCTAGGATGGGGACGGCACAAAAGGAGAACATAACGGTTGTTTGCAGCGAGCGTCCGGATCTCTCTTTATGAGAGCCACCCTTTCGCCCGGTTGTAGCCGCGCGTTTTTGTCAGGAACCGTGAGACCGGTGACGCCGGCTTGATTTTTGAGGAGGGTTATTTCGCGATTGCTCGCGAAGCGATAACCTTTCCTTTGAACTAAACGAAACGGGTTTTTTAACTTCTTGTGGGTCTTGTATATCTGGATCTGTTCTATGACGCCTTCACAACACTCGTCCGTCATTTTGATACTCACACAGTCTTCAATGGAGAGGAAGTCTTGGATTTTTTTTGACTGAAGGTGAAAAGCGCGCAGAACGATGGTGACCACAAGACCGATAACGATAAGCACGGTAAAAAACCATGCGATGTCCGACCGAAGGATAAAAGAGCTCATATTCGACAAACTACGCTCTTTTTGGCTTTTGTCAAATGAGACGCATTTCGCCGCCTTGCTCCGTGATAATTTCTTTTATTTCCATTGCGCCGAGGAGTGCTTGCGCGGAAGCGACGTTCATATCGAGAGCGTCAACAAGCTCGTCGCGCGGCAAGGGCGAGGAGAGAAGTGTGACGACTACCAATTCTTCTTTCGACAAATCAGCAACGTTTATTTTCTTTGTCCGCTTTTCTTCGTTTTTAAATCCGAGTGCGAGCCGGAGTTCTTCGCCGGTCGTGATTGGCGTTGCCCCGAGACGGATGAGCATATGCGGACCCTCCGACAATGTTGAAAAAATCGAGCCGGGAACAGCGAAAATATCTCTGTTATATTCCGTAGCGAACTTTGATGTGATGAGTGTGCCGGATTTCATTTGAGCTTCAATGACGAGTGTCGCGTGCGAAAGTCCCGCCATAATTCTGTTTCTCTGCGGAAAGCTGAAATCGGTGGCTTTGAAATTTGGCTCGAATTCCGACAAGAGGCATCCTCCGGCTTGAAGAATTCTTTTCGCGAGCTCGCGATTCGCGGCGGGATAGAGAACTTTGTCGGAAAGTCCGGATCCGGGTACGGCGACCGTCAAAATATTATTTTCAAGTGCCGCTTCGTGAGCGAGAGCGTCCGTGCCGAGCGCGAGTCCCGAGACGATTGCCACGGGAAGACCGCGGAGGCCGGCGATGAGAGTTTTGACCGCGTCTTTACCGTAACTTGAAGGCTTTCTCGTCCCGACAACTGTCAAATATTTTTCAGCAAGCGGAAATTCGCCTTTGATAAAAAGTCTATCCGGTGGGTCTGTGATTTCGGACAGTAAGGGAGGAAAACTTTCCGCCGAAAGTTTGTGTATGGAGTCCACTGCCGAAATATTGTATCATAGGAAACATGTTAGACATCAAATTTATTAGGGAAAACAAAGACATCGTCGTGGCAGGCGCGAAAAAAAAGCACATCGATTTCGACGTGGCGGCGCTTATCGCCGTGGACGATAAGCGCCGCGCTCTGATGTCTTCCATAGAGAAGCATCGCGCGGAACAAAACGAAGCGAGTGTAAAAATTGCCAAAGCGCCGACTGCCGAACGCTCGGCAATCGTCGAATCAATGAAATTTGTCAAAGAATCTTTGGTAAGAGACGAGGAAACGCTTAAAGAAGTGATGAAAGAATGGCAGAGACGTATGCTTGCCGTGCCGAACGTGCCGGATATGTCCGTGCCGGAGGGCGACAACGATAAAGACAACAAGGAAATAAAAAAGTGGGGCGAGCCGACTAAATTTGATTTTACCCCGAAAAATCATGTCGAACTTTTGGAAAATTTGGGGATGCTCAGTTTGGAACGCGGCGCCAAGGTGGCCGGCTTCCGAGGGTATTTTTTGACAGGGGATGCGGCGCGGCTCGAGTTTGCGCTTTGGCAATTCGTCAACGATTTTTTTTACAAAAAAGGCGACTTTAAGCACATGATTGCGCCTTCTCTTGTTCGCCGCGAAGCTTTCTTAGGCACCGGCTATTTGCCGCAAGGTGAGGAGGATTTGTATAAAACCCAAGACGGTGAATTTCTCTCCGGCACGGCCGAGGTGGCGACGATGGCCTACCACATGGATGAAGTCTTGGATAAAAAGCAACTACCGATTAAATTTATTTCTTTCTCCGACGCTTTTCGCCGCGAAGCCGGTGCGCACGGAAAAGATATCAAGGGTATTTTGCGCGTTCATGAATTTTACAAATGGGAGCAAGTTGTCCTTTGTGAGGCGAACCACGAAACATCCGTCAAACATCACGAGGAAATAGAGCGCAACACCGAGGAAATCACCGAAGCGCTTGGCTTGCCGTACCACGTGGTCATCAATTGTGGCAGCGACCTCGGACTCGGCCAAGTCAAAAAGTATGACATCGAAGTCTGGTTGCCGTCAGAAAACGCCTACCGAGAAACTGGCTCGGCATCCTATTTTCACGATTTTCAAACGCGCCGGCTCAATATTCGCTACCGCGACGACGACGGAAAAATGAAATTTGTTCATTCTCTCAACAACACAGCACTCTCCGGCCGGCCGCTCATTGCCATTGTCGAAAACTACCAGCAGGCCGATGGCTCGATAAAGGTTCCGGAAGCCCTAATACCATATATGGGTAAATCGGTCATCGGTACGTAATCCATGGCGAAAGGAGCTCCCATAACACAGGAGAAAATAAAAACGCGTAAGCGCAAGAAACTTTTTTGGACCGTTTTCGGTTCTCTTTCCGTGCTCGTATTTATTCTCGCCGCACTTTCTCTCGTTTCGTCGCTTGATTTTTTCCAAATAAAAGACATCTCGGTCGTCGGCGGAAACGGGGAAGAGAGAATAGCGGTTGAAAATATCATTGATAGGTTTTTGGCGGGACAGTCATTTTTCTTTTTCCCGCATTCGAACATTTTTTTCTTTTCGCCGAAGAAAACTGCGCAAGAAATTGCCGATTCCGTTTCCACCGCGGCGGAAGTCTCGGTATCCAAAAAACTTTTCTCGACAGTTGAAGTTTCTTTTGCGGACAAAGTTTCCGCGGCTCTCTGGTGTCTTTCCGGTTCGTGCGTCGACGTTGACGAAAACGGCGTGGCTTTCGCGAAAGCTTCGTCGGCGTCGAGCTCACTTGTCGTCTTTAAAAACGGCGCCGCGCCGATGCTCGGCGCGGCGCCTCTTTCTTCCGGCGAATTCGTCCCGCTTCTCATATTCGTAAACGATTTGCCGCAGCGCGGCATTTCCGCTTCATCGGTCGCCATCAATCAAGACGGAACGGAGAATATTTTCGTCGGCACGAGTACCACGTTCCTCAAGGTCGACGCGTCGCAGGATTTGTCGCAGACATTGGACAATCTCGACCGTTTACTTGAAAACAAAACCGACGGTATCACTGCGGAAACTATTTCGTCTCTCGAGTATCTCGACTTGCGCTTTCCCGACAAAATATTCTATAAGTAGGTGATGAAAGATAATTTCTGGAAAGAATTGAAAAGACCATTCTTTGTCCTTGCGCCGATGGCGGATGTCACCGACGCGGCTTTCAGGCAAATCATCGCGAAATACGGCAAACCGGACGTCATGTGGACGGAATTCGTCAGCGCCGACGGACTGATGCATTCCGAAGGCAGGAAACATTTACTCACCGATCTTTCGTACACGGAAAAAGAACGTCCGATTGTGGCGCAACTCTTTACTTCCAATCCGGAGAAAATGCGCGAGGCGGCGAAATTGGTGGCGAAACTCGGCTTCGACGGACTCGATATCAATATGGGCTGTCCCGACAGGACGATTGAGAAACAAGGCGCCGGCGCAGCGCTCATAAAAACTCCGAAAATCGCTCGTGCCGTCATTGCCGCGGCGAAAGAGGGAATTGCCGCCGCCGGAAAAAATATTCCCGTGTCGGTCAAGACGCGCGTTGGCTGGAGCAAGCCGGAAATGGAGACGTGGATCCCGGAACTTTTGAAAGAAAACATCGCGGCTCTTACCGTTCACGCACGCACCAGAAAAGAACTGTCGCTTGTGCCAGCACGATGGGAATTCGTAAAGCGCGCGGTTGAGCTCCGAAATGAAATGAAATCGGATACGCTCATCATCGGCAACGGCGACGTGAAAGATCTCAGCGATGCAAAAGCTCGCGTCAAAGAGACCGGCGCCGACGGCGTGATGATAGGTCGCGGCATTTTCGGCAACCCGTGGCTTTTCGCGGAAAAGATTCCGACTCTGAAAGACAAGTTGGAAGTCATGGTCGAGCACACGAAACTCTTCAAAAAACTTCTCGGCAAAAAGAAAAATTTCGCCATTATGAAAAAACATTTCAAAGCATACGTGAATGGTTTTGACGGCGCTAAAGAACTGCGCGTGGAGCTTATGGAAACGACGAACGCGAGGGAAGTGGGGATAATAATCAAACGCTTTCTAAAAACCTTTTAAATTAGGCCTATTTTTGACACTTTATTTAGTATATTTCCAAACTATTGACAATAAAGTTACGTTGTGATAACTTACTCATCGGAGTAGAGACCAGTTCCTTGAGTTGATCGAGGTTCCGACGATGACATTCGTCGTCGCTGCTCCAACGAGGAAAAAACCATGAACACACACAGCCCGCCTGCCGTCTCAAATACCGACAACCACTACCACAACGCGACCAGCGCCTCCGGAGCATTGATTTCCAGGACCTCCGGCGGCACCGCCACCATCGACCCCGCGTCCGGCCTCGCCGGCGCCCGATAAGATCGCTCCGGCGGCCACAACTCCAAACCCACGCCACCTATCGGCTACTCGCCGACATTTATGCGAAGATGAAGGTATAACCTAGTCTGGATTTTGTCACCGTTTTCCGACCGCAAGCTTGCGAAAATGATGAAATTGACCCGTCCACCTCGCGTGCGACGGGTCTCTTTTTTTATTTGATTTTTATTTTTTCCGGCGTAGGATACGGAAAGGAAACCAACAGGAGAATTCTTTATGAAAGAAAACGTTACGTGGTTTATTGAAGCGACAAGCGAGCCCGTTGACAGAGATTTAGCCGAGCTCTCCGAAGAAATAAGTAATGGCGTCACGGTGATGTTCGACGTCCTTTGCGTCAACAAAGGAGGCAGACTCGTTCATGTGCCGCGTCTGTACAAGGTTCCGGCGACGATTAAAGACCGCGTGTATACTCGCCGAGACGATTTCAACCGTTTTGTCATATATCGCTCGCAAGACGACAACCTTCCGAGAGGTTATTTCGAATGGACTTCGCCTCTGCCCAACCTCAAAATTAGGGTGATAAAGGGAAGTTCGATTTTGCGCCGGCACCGTAGACATATCGCGGCAAGATTTGCGACGGTTCACTGATTCTCAAAGCGGCCACATGGGTGGCCGCTTTTTTTATTTAAATTTTTTATAATCTGATATACTTTTCTTATGGTCCACATCGCGCTTTACAGAAAATATCGTCCGCAAACTTTCAAGGAAGTCATTGGACAGGACGCAATAGTCACGACGCTTTCGGGCGAACTTAAATCCGGGAAAGTTTCCCACGCGTATCTTTTTGCCGGCAGTCGCGGCACGGGCAAGACGTCCATCGCTCGCATATTCGCCCGCGAGCTCGGCACGACGGACAAAGACACGTACGAAATAGATGCGGCGAGCAATCGCGGCATCGACGACATTCGCGCTTTGCGCGAAGCGGTACTTACGCTTCCTTTCGATTCGAAATACAAAGTCTATATCGTTGACGAAGCACACATGCTTACCAAAGAAGCTTTCAACGCGCTTCTCAAAACTTTGGAAGAGCCGCCCGCGCACGTCGTTTTCATCCTCGCGACGACGGAAATGCAAAAATTGCCGGAGACTATCGTCTCTCGTTGTCAGGTTTTCGAATTTAAACGCCCGTCCGTGGAAATCATCCGCTCCGTCGTCATTTCGGCGGCAAAAGCCGAAGGCGTGACCTTGGAAGGAAATTCTGCCGAACTCATCGCCGTCGCCGGCGACGGCTCTTTCCGCGACGCTTACGGCATTCTCGAGCGCGTCATCGCTTCGTCGACCGGTAAGAAAATCACCGCGGACATGATAGAAGAGACGACGGGCGCGCCGAAGCAGACATTGGTGAACACTATCATCTCCGCTCTCGCCGAGAAAAAATGGCCGGAGGCTCTCGAGTCGCTTCGGCGCGCCGTGGAAACGGGGAACGACATGTCTTTGCTTTCAAAACTTCTCATCATCAAGCTTCGCGCGGTCCTCATGCTCTCGATAGACCCGAAATCCGATTTCTCGAAAACATTTTCCGAAGAAGACATCGCTTTCGCCAATAAAATCGCCGCGGGAAAAAATATCACGGCGGAAACTCTCCTGGCTTTTCTTTCCGCTCACGAACACATCGCCCGCGCGCCTCTCCCTGAGCTTCCTCTCGAGCTCGCAATTCTAACGCTAGCCGAAAAGGGAAATGACCAACGTCTCTTTTCGCCCGCCTCGACTCGCGAATGACGCTTCGTCGACGCGAGGCGGGTAAACGCTATTTATGATACGCTGACCGAATCTAGAAGCCGCGAGAAGTATCTTAAATCGGCTGCTGGAAGGAAGTTTTTGAAGAATAAAATATTTTGCGGGATCGTCTAAAGGTAGGACACGGGCCTTTGAAGCCTGGTATCTTGGTTC
>CAYZCB010000027.1:0-6817 GCA_964476815.1 uncultured Candidatus Saccharibacteria bacterium | reverse complement strand
AGCCCGTCGCTTCACCGCGGCGGGCTTTTTGTTTGTGCTAAAATATCCCTATGAAAACCCTTCGAGAATGCATTGCCGAGGCGCAAGCAAAGAAAGTAGCGATTGGTCATTTTAATATTTCAAATATCGAAGGCTTCTGGGCGGTCGTCCGGGCGGCAAAAAATCTAAACGTGTCGGCTATCATCGGCGTTTCGGAAGGCGAAAGAGCTTTCATCGGCGTTCCGCAAGTCAAAGCGTTGGTGGATACAATAAAGGCTGATAAAACATATCCGCCAATTTTCTTAAATGCCGACCACACGTATTCGTACGAGAAGTGCGTCGAAGTCATTGACGCCGGTTTTGACGCCGTGATTTTTGACGGCACGGAACTTTCATTCGAAGACAATATCGCCACAACGAAAAAAGTCGTCGAATACGCAAGGAAGAAAAATCCCAAGATGCTCATCGAAGGCGAGCTCGGATACATAGGCAAGTCGTCGGAAGTCAGAGCGACTCTTGGCACAGACGTCGAGGCGGCGGAAAAATTGCTCACGAAACCGGTTGATGCTTTGCGATTCGTCAAAGAAACGGGAATAGATTTACTCGCACCGGCAGTCGGTAATTTTCACGGAGTTCTCCAAAATATCGAAGTGACGCGAAGCGCGAAGAAAATAAGACCAGAGCTTGTCGCTGAAATCTCGAAAGCGACCGGCACGCCCCTCGTGCTTCACGGCGGTTCCGGAAGCGAAGACGCAACGGTCCGCGAAGCTATACAAAACGGTATCGCCATTGTCCACATCAACACCGAAATCAGAATGGCGTATCGAAACGCTATACGGCAGTCGCTTCAGGAAAATCCGGACGAAGTGGCTCCGTACAAAATAGCCAAACCGGCGGTCATCGCCATGCAAAAAGTCATCGAAGAAAAATTGAAACTTTTCAATAATCTCTAAACGTATCAAAGACATGACCTATGAAGACGTAAAAAACGATTTATCGAAAATTTTTAAGGGTGAGGTCGTAAGCGACGAAGCGACGCTTACGACAGCAAGTAAAGACGCGAGTCTTTTCGTGGTCAAACCGCAACTTGTCGTCTATCCCAAAGACAGCGCCGACATAAAAGCCCTCGTGAAATACATAAGTGACAAAAAAAGGGAAATGCCGGAGCTTTCGCTTACGATGCGAAGCGCCGGCACGGATATGTCGGGTGGTCCCTTGAATAATTCCATCATTGCCGATGTCACAAGACATATGTCGGGCATCATAAAATTTGAAGGCAACGAAGTCGTCGTGCGCCCCGGGACTTTTTACCGCGATTTCGAAAAGGAAACGCTTGCCCGCGGACTTCTTTTGCCTTCATACACCGCGTCGAAAGATCTCAATACGGTCGGCGGCATGGTGGCGAACAATTCTGCGGGCGAGAAAACTCTTCGTTACGGTAAGACCGAGAAATACGTTAAAGAACTCAAAGTTGTCCTTCGCGACGGTAACGAATACAGCGTCAAAGCCCTCTCCAAAGGCGAGCTCGACGTCAAAATGGCGCAAAGAAATGTCGAGGGAGAAATCTACCGAGAAATTTTCGACATCGTCTCGAAAAACCAAAAAGAGCTCGCCGACGCGAAGCCGATTGTTTCGAAAAACAGCGCCGGGTATTATCTCTGGAACGTCTGGGACGGAAAAACGTTTGATTTGCCCAAACTCATCGTTGGTTCGCAGGGGACCTTATGCGTCGTGACCGAAGCGCGATTTTCCCTCGTGCCGGTGGAGAAACTTTCGAAACTGTTCGTCATTTTTATGCGCGACATAACGCGGCTCGGGGAAGTGGTCAACGTCATTTTGAAATACAAACCGGAAAGTTTGGAGTCCTATGATGATTCGACTTTGAAATTCGCTTTGAAATATTTTCCCGAGATGCTTCGCTCGATGAAAGGCGCGACGGCTTTCAAGCTTCTCTGGAGTTTTCTTCCCGAAGCGGGAATGGTCCTTCGCGGCGGATTGCCGAAACTTGTTTTACTCGTCGAATTTGACGGCAACGAATCGGAGGAAATAGAAAAGAAAGAGACGGCGCTCGAAAAAGATTTAAAACCGTTTGGTTATCCCATGCGCCGCGCGAAAAACGATTTTGATTCCGAAAAATATTGGACAATCCGCCGCGAGAGTTTCAACCTGCTTCGAAAACACGTCCGCGGACGCCGTACGGCGCCGTTCGTCGACGATGTCATCGTACCGCCGCAGTATTTGCCGGAATTTTTGCCGAAGATGAGAAAGATTTTGGATGATTACGAACTTCTCTATACCATCGCCGGTCATGCGGGCAACGGCAATTTCCATATCATTCCTCTTATGGATATGCGCGACACGAAAAATCTCAAAGCCATTGACGAAGTTTCCGACAAAGTCTACGACCTCGTGCTGTCATACCACGGCTCGACGACGGCCGAGCACAACGACGGCATTATCCGCACGCCATACCTTGCGAAAATGTTTTCTCCGGAAATCATCGATTTATTCAAGAAAACAAAAGAAATTTTCGACCCGCAAAATATTTTTAATCCCGGCAAGAAAGTCGGCGGCACGAAAAAATACATGATGGAGCATATTTCCGCCTCGTGATACAATCTAAAACATGGCAGTAGAATTTGAAGAAAACGATTTGCCGACGAGGCGTCCCGAAGAACCTCAAAAAAGCGTAAACGGTATGGCGCGCTGGCTCGTGGACAACAATATCGCCAAAGACGAAAATGGTGCGAACAAGATTCTCATCGCCGTCATCATCGTCTGTTTTGCCGTCGCCGCTTATTTTTTCTTTTTCTGATTTTTTGACTTTTTCTCCGGAATCCTTATACTTACCCCTCTATGGCTATCGTGCTTAAAATTGCAAAAAGAGACCTCACAGAAAAGCCCGCGGCTCTGCGCGCCAAGGGTTTTGTTCCCGGCGTTTTCTACGGCAAAAAAGAGGTCTCGACGCCCATCTCCGTTGCTTTGCCAGAGTTTGTTAAAGTTTGGCGAGAAGCAGGGGAATCGTCCGTGGTTATTCTCAAAGGCGACGGACTCGAAGTCGAGTCGCTCATCACCGACGTCACTCGTCATCCGGTCTCCGGCGTCCCACTCCACGTCGACTTTTACGTATTCGAAAAAGGCAAGAAAATAAAAATCAAAATCCCACTTGAGTTCTCCGGCACGGCACCCGCGATTAAAGACCTCGGCGGCACCTTGGTCAAAGTCCTTCACGAAGTTGAAATCGAATCGTTGCCGAAAGATTTGCCTCGCACCATCGTCGTCGACATCACGCCGCTTAAAGAATTTTCGAGCGTCGTTCGCGCCAAAGACATCAAACTCGGGCAAGGTGTCTCACTTGTCGCTCACGGCGAAGATATAGTCGCGTCGATTATGGAGCCGCGGAAAGTCGAGGAAGAAGTCGTCGAAGCGCCCGTTGACCTCTCGACAATCGAGGTCGCCAAAAAGGGCAAGGAAGCCAAAGAGGGCGAAGTGCCGACCGAAGCCGGCACGGCTGAAGTTTCCAAAAAAGAAGCGGGAGCGAAAAAAGACGAGAAGAAAAAATAGCATTTTAAAAGCCGCGGAAGCGGCTTTTTCCGTGCTAAAATAATGCCGATGAAACGTTTCGTAATGTGCATTTCAATCGGATTTTTGTTTGCGCCGCTTTCGGCATATGCCTTGACGCAGGCGCAAATCAACACGCTTCAAGGCGAAGAGGCCCAACTCGAACAGGAAAACACACAGCTCTCGGGACAAATTTCCACTCTCGAAAGTCAAGGCGAAAGCTACCAGCGCGATATCGATTTGCTTAACGCCAAAATCAAACAGGAGCAATTGCAAATACAACAAAAGACGATTCTCCTTCAAGAACTTGGACAGGATATCACTGCCAAGTCGTCGACTCTTTCCGGTTTGGAAGACCAGTTGATTCAAAGTCAAGCGACCCTCTCCGCGCTTCTTCGGAAAGAGAACGAACAAAGCGCCATCTCGCTTATCGAACTCGTGGCGGGAAGTCAGCCACTTTCTGGTGTCTTCGCCGAAGCCGACGACGAAGCGGTGCTCAAGGAAAGCATTTCAAACGCCATGGAATCGACGAAAATCGTCGCTTCGAGTACGGCCGCCGAAAAAGCAGACCTTGAGAGCCAGCAAGACGCCGAGACGAACGCCAAACAGGTAATACAAACTCAACAAAACCTCGTCCAATCCAACAAAAACCAGGAGGCGGCACTTCTCTCGGCGAACAAATCCGGTCAGCAAAGCATTCAACAAGTTATTGTCGCCAACAACACCAAGATCGCTCAAATAGAATCCGCGCTCTTCCAATTGAACGGTGCGACCGGTATTCCATTTTCAACGGCGCTTCAATATGCCGACACGGCGCAAAGCAAAACGGGCGTCGATCCGGCATTCACGCTCGCGATTATCAAACAGGAATCCAATCTCGGACAAGACGTGGGAAATTGCTACGTTACCAATTACAATACTGGCGCGGGAGTCAATGCGAGCACGGGCGCGGTCAAAGCGAAAGTCATGAGTCCAACGCGCGACGTTCCGCCGTTCTTGCAAATTGCCGCCACTCTCGGATTTAATCCGCTTTCTCAAAAAGTTTCATGCCCCTTGTCCGTCGGCTGGGGCGGGGCGATGGGTCCGGCGCAATTCATCCCGTCGACGTGGGTGCTTCCGAGTTTTCAATCTCAAATCGCCTCGGCTCTCGGCACGACGGCGACGAACCCGTGGAATCCCCGAGACGCCATCATGGCTTCGGCGATTTATCTTTCAAATCTGGGCGCAAGCGGCAGCGTAAGCGACAATTACACCGTCAATCGCACCGCCGCCTGTCATTATTACTCGGGTCAGAATTGCTACACGTATAACGGCGCTCCCAATGTCGGTCTAAATTACGGCGTGAATGTTATGAACATTGCCACGTGCATCCAAGAATGCGATATAGACATCATTAACGGCGTTTCGACGTCTTGCAGCGCAGCCATAAGCTCATACTGCAGCTAAACTTGCCTTTTTGACCCGTTTCATATAGATTAAATCCCTATGAAAGCCGACATCCATCCGAAAAATTTTAGACCGGTAATATTCAACGACAACTCCTCGGGAGCCAGCTTTCTCATTTCCTCGGTTATCGATTCAAAAGAAAAAGCCAAATGGACAGACGGCAAGGAATATCCGACCGTTCGAGTGGAAATTTCTTCCGCTTCGCATCCTTTCTACACTGGCGCCGACACCGTCATCGACACCGCTGGCCGCGTTGAGAAATTCAAGGCCCGCCGCGCCGCCGCTTCGACCAAAAAGTCGAAATAGATGGATTTACCTAGTCTAAAACAAAATCACAAAACCGCGTATCTCGCGGAAAGTTACGAACGCCTTTTGAAAGACGAAGCGGATTTGCATGCGCTTATGGCTTCTGACGCGTCTATGAAAGAGCTCGGCGCGGAAGATTTGAAATTTATCGAAGCGCAGAAAGTCGACCTCGAGAAACAAATCCAAGGAATTCTCGACGCCGAAAAATCCGAAGACGAGTTTCCGAATGAAATCATTTTGGAAATCCGCGCGGGCGCGGGCGGCGACGAGGCAGCGCTTTTCGTCGCTGAAATGGTCCATATGTATAAAAAATACGGCGAGAAAAACGGCTGGACGTTTTTCGCCATTGATGAGAGTCCGGGCGCGGTCGGCGGATACAAGGAAGTGACGTTTGAAATTCGCGGCAAGGACGTCTACAAAAAAATGCGCTACGAGACCGGCGTCCATCGAGTTCAACGCGTGCCGGCGACGGAGAAAATGGGCAGAGTTCACACGTCGACGATATCCATCGCTATTTTACCGATTAGGAAAAAAGTTAAATTTGAAATCAATCCCGCCGACCTCGAAATGGAATTCTCCCGCGCCGGCGGCAAAGGCGGTCAAAACGTCAACAAAGTCGAGACGGCCGTGCGCCTGATTCACAAACCGACCGGCATCGACGTGCGCGTCACGGCGGAGCGAAGCCAGCTCAAAAACAGGGAACGGGCAATGACGATGCTTACGGCACGACTCCAAGCGCGCCAAGATGAAGAAGAAGCCAAGAAATTCGCGACCAACAAAAAAAATCAACTTGGCACCGGAAATCGCAGCGAAAAAATCCGCACATACAATTTCCCTCAAGACCGCGTCACCGACCACCGAATAAAAGAGTCATGGCACAATCTGCCGAATATTATGGAAGGGAATATCGACGGCATTATTGACACGCTTCAGAATTTCAAGGGTGAAGTCGCGAAAGGAGACGAAGACGAAGAATAAGAAAATAAAAAAGGCGCCGCTGCAATCAGATTGCAGCGGCGCGGAAATTACTTTCGACAGTCGATTACGTCCGTCGTGGTGATTCCATGATTCGTTTCATGTCGCTAAGGTATTCCTGCATGAGGCCGGGAAGTATGCCGTCCATGAATTCGAATAGCTCTTTTCCGGTTATTCCGTATTTTCGGGCTTCTTCGTCTATGCCTTTCGCGTTTGCGCTGGCATGCAAGTTGTACTTGTCCCTGATTGCCTTGGTAAAGATTGCCGAAGCAATCTTTTGAGCGACTGGACTATTGATGTCGATGTTTTTCATGGCGATGAACTAACACGCTTTCTACGTGACTCCTCGGTTGAGAAGCTTTTCCGAATGGCGCCGAGCGTGTGCTCGACAGCTGTTGTTTGACCATTCAGATTCCGTTTGCAGATTACCATGTTTATATACCCATTGTCAAGTTTTGGAAAAAACTAATAATAATTGCCTTTTCACGCCTTATTTGATAGATTATCCACTCATGACAAAAGACAAAAACACGACCATAGACACGATGTT
>CAYZCB010000026.1:0-7121 GCA_964476815.1 uncultured Candidatus Saccharibacteria bacterium | reverse complement strand
GCAATGACGAGTCCCTCGCCGAAACCTTTTCGTATCGGGATTTGTTCGACATCCGCGTCAAACATTTTCGTATTCAGTTTTTGTGAAAGGTTGAGCATTTTTATTTAGGAAGTGTGGGTACAACAAAAATAATACCGCACCAAAGGAATAGAAAGAGAAAACACAAAACATAAAGGGATATTTTGAAATTTTTATTTACCGTCGCTCTTGCAAGAATATAAGTTAACAAAAGATATGCACAGCCAATAGTCCCCCGAATCAGCATATTCCCCGAATATATAGAACTTGTGCTAGTCAATAAAAATCCGAATATTATCCAGAGGGTGATTCCTATAATTCCTAGGAAACGTCGCACGGAGTGAATTTCAATTTCCTGTTCCGGAGCTTTTTTTGAAACAATCATTTTGTTTACCACGGTGAGAAGGTAGATTGAAACACTGACCATAAAAAAACTCGATAGTAAGAGAGGAGTACTCAACGTATCTGCAATGCCTCCAAATATCATACTTACAATTGTGAATTGAAAAATACCTATCGCTATTATCATTAAGAAGATCGCCAATATTATCCATCCAGTGATTTTAAAATTTTTTGACATATTTTTATTCATGTTCGCTTCTTATTTTTCCGCCAAGAGTTCGCAGCTCTTTGAGCGCCATATTCGCTTCCTCGCGATTCGGTGGTTTGCCGTGCCACTCGAATTTGTTCTCGAACTCTTTCACGCCTTTGCCCGGAATGGTGTGAGCGATAATCATCGTCGGCTTTTCAAAAATCGCTCGCGCTTGCTCAAATGCGTCGGCGATCGCTTCCATATTGTGTCCGTCGATTTCAATGACGTGCCAATTAAACGCGCGATATTTGTCGGCGACCGGGTCGAGAGGCATTATGTTCTCCGTGAAGCCGTCGATTTGGATATTGTTTCTGTCCATCACGGCGACGAGATTGTGAAGCTTTTCTTTTCCCGCGAGCATCACCGCTTCCCATGTGTTGCCCTCGTCGTGTTCGCCATCCGATGTCAGACAATAAATTCTTTTTGAAGACGACGCACCGTTGTCCATTCTGTCGGCGAGAGCCATTCCGACGGCTTGGGAGAGTCCTTCGCCAAGCGGTCCCGAACTATTCTCAAGCATCGGTAGAAATTCTCGCTCGGGATGACCTTGAAGCCGCGAACCAAACTTGCGAAGCGTTTTTAATTCTTCGATTGGAAAATATCCGCTATGAGCCATTGTGGCGTAAAGCACGGGACAAATATGGCCGTTTGAAAGGACGAGTCGGTCGCGCTCCGGCCACTTCGGATTTTTCGGGTCGTGCTTGAGCGTGTGAAAATAAAGCACGGTGAAAATATCCGCCATGCCCAAGGGTCCCGCGGTGTGACCGGAGCCGGCGCGGACAAGCATGTCGATTATGGATTCGCGAATGGTATTGGCTTTTTCCTCGAGTTCTTTTATTTTTTGTGGCGTGAGATTCATTTTATTTCGCGAGATTTTGAAAATGTTTTATCGTTTCGCCCGGAGTCTCCGAATCCCAAATCGCCGAACCCTCGATGAGTCGGTCGGCGCCGGCCGCTACGAGTTTTCCGATATTGTTTTCGTGCACTCCCCCGTCAACGCTTATTATAAGTTCGGGGAATTTACGGCGCAAAGTTTTTATTCTTTCGATGACGCTTTCGTCGAACGGTTGGCCCTGAAATCCGATTTTCTTTATGCCCATGCACTCTACGAACGCCGCCATTGGAATAAATTTTTCCGCGCGCGCCATATCCGTCGTCGCGCTTACGGCGAGTCCGATTTCGATGCCGAATTCTTTCATATCGTCATTGCCGTATTCGTCGAGAATTTTTTTGATTTCCTCATCGTTCGCGGAATCGAGGTGGACGACGACGCGGCTCGCGCCGAGCGCCACGAAGTCGCCGATTTTCTGCAGAGGATTTTTCACCATCAAATCAAATTCAAAATCGAAATCCTCCCAAAAAGGCATACCTTCTTCTTGAGCGACGATGGCTTCGAAGTTTTCGTCGGCTTTACCCAAAGGAGCATTGAACGGCCACGTTTTTGACGGGACGAAAGAACCGTCGCAAATGTCTATTTGGACCTCTTTCGCCGTGCCGCGAATCAAGGAGAGGTCGGCATCGAGCTCGTCAAAATTTTTCGCCAAAATCGCGGGAATTATTTCGGCCATTATTTTTTTATCGTATACATTTTCAAAATGCGACGCTTGTGCCGTTCCGCTCCGGAAAAAGGCGTGTCGAGCCAGAGGCGGACGGCGGCGCGCGCTTCCGCGGGCCCGAGGACGCGCGCGCCAAGCGACAAGACGTTGGAATCATTGTCCAAGCGCGACATCTTTACGATGTCCGAGTTCCCTCCGTAATAGACCGCCGCGCGCACGCCGTAGACTTTGTTGGCGCACATCGCTTCGCCTTGTCCCGAGCCGCCGATGACGATGCCGCGATAACTTACCGGATTATGCGAAATTTCGTTCGCCACGGGAATTATGAAATCGGGATAATCGTCATTCGGGTCGAGTTTCTTCGCGCCCATGTCGTGTATCTCGTGTCCGAGGTCGGAGATATATTCGATGAGATTTTTTTTGAGTTCAAAACCGGCATGGTCGCTTCCGATGAATATTTTCATTTTATTTTATGAAACTTCCCGCTTTGACGACGTGGTCGACCAAGGTGTGGGTGTACCCCATTTCGTTGTCGTACCAGCCGAGAACTTTGACTAGATTGCCGCCGACGACGCGAGTCATTTCAAGGTCGGCAATCGACGCGTGCGGATCGCCTTTCACATCCGACGAGACGAGCGGTTCTTCCGTCACGGCGAAAATTCTCGACCAACGCGCGTCGGAGGCGGCTTTTCTCAAAATTTGATTGACCTCGTCTTTGGACGTATTTCTTTTGGCGATGAATGTAATGTCGACAATCGAACCGACGACGACGGGCACGCGAATCGATATGCCGTCGAATTTACCCTCAAGTTGCGGCAAGGCTTTCGTCACGGCGATTGCCGCGCCTGTCGAGGACGGGACGATGTTTTGCGCCGCCGCCCTTCCCTCTCGCAAGTCTTTTTTCGCCGGTCCGTCGACGATTGATTGGCTGGCGGTGTAGGCGTGGACGGTATTGAGGACGGCTTTTTCAATGCCGATAGTTTCGTCGAGAATAGCCATAAGAGGGCTTCCCGCGTTTGTCGTGCAGGACGCGTTTGACGTAATCGGACAGGCGGCAAATCGCTCTTCATTGAGCCCCATAAGCACCGTCACGCCGTCTTTGCCTTCCTCGCCGCCCTTTGCCGGCGCGGTGATGACGACGCGTTTGGCTCCCGCGTCGAGGTGGACTTTGGCTTTGGTATAATCGACGAAAAGTCCCGTCGATTCGACGACGACATCGATGTTGTATTTTTTCCACGGCAGAAGCGTCGCGTCTCTTTGACTGACGAAGGCGATTTCTTTTCCACCGACAATGAGTGCCGAACCGTCGGCTTTTGCCGAGACGTCGAAATCGGAGACGCCGTACGCCGTGTCGTATTTGAGAAGATACGCGAAGTTCTCGACGCTTCCCAAATCATTTATGGCGACGACTTCTATCTCGTCGCGCTCGCGGGCGACTTTCAAAAACGCTCTACCAATTCTGCCGAAGCCGTTTATCGCCACGCGGATTTTTTTCATACGTAAAAAATTATTTTTTTAATCGGACAGACTTCTCACGACCAGTCTCCTTTTCAAAGGCTTTCTCGGCTTCGCCACCATTCTCGCCGAACCGGTTGTGATTTCGTCGACTAATCTTTCGATGTCTTGCCTTAAGTATATACGATAATTGCTCATCGGGTGGCGCCTCGCTCCGAGTTTGCCGTTCTTGTCCCAATTGCGAAGCGTAAGCGGCGTGACG
The DNA here is from genome assembly GCA_964476815.1 of uncultured Candidatus Saccharibacteria bacterium. Lineage (GTDB taxonomy): Bacteria > Patescibacteriota > Minisyncoccia > Phycocordibacterales > UBA6065 > DATKHE01. Next base: position 3,238 of record CAYZCB010000026.1, on the reverse strand, counting down.
CCGAGAAGTTCCGCCGCGTTTTTTATCGTAAGAAAATTTCCTGACATGCAAACTATTATAAACCTTACTAAGCTATCTCCAATGTTGATAGCCTGTGAATAACAAAAAAGGCGGCGCCCTTTGGGCGCCGCCTTTTTTGTCTTAGGCTTTTATTCCCGTGACTTCAATCTTGAAATACGGCTGTCGATGACCAGCTTTCTTGAAATAACGGCTCTTTTGCTTGTAGTGAATGACTACGACCTTAGCGTCTCGGTCGATTTCTTTTATGACGGCTTCGACGCTGGCTCCCGCGACTTTCGGCGTGCCGACGACGGTGTTTGAGCCATTGTCGGTCATGAGAACTTCGTCGAAGACGAGTTTGTCCCCGACTTTGTGCTCGCCTTTGATTTTCTCGATTTTAAGGACGCTTCCCTGCGAAACTTTGTACTGCTTTCCGCCCGTCGCGATGACGGCTATTTCGCTTGAATTAGTGGTTGTTTTCTTTGTTGCCATAGGAGTAGCCATATTTACATAAAACCGGCAAAGACGCAACTATTCTTCTTCCGGCTTTTCTAAGACGAGCGGGTCTATGCCCGCGCTTGTGCCTGTGATTCGAATGACGTCTTTGTCTACTTTTTTCAATTCTTTTGAAGAAAGCGAATATTGATTCCAAACAGTTTTGAGATTATTACCGAGTTTGTTGTGATACTCCTCGTATGATTTCAAATGTTTCCCGAGATCCGAAACTCTGGATATTATGTCTTTCGCTGTTTCTTCTATTTGCAAAGCCTTGAGTCCTTGAAGCACGGTTTGAAGGTATGCGAGAAAAGATGTCGGAGAAACGATGATAACCTTATATTTCGAAGCCGCACGTTGAATAAGGTTTTCGTCCTCTCCGGCACCGACTTTATTCACCAGCAAATCATAATAAATCGCCTCGTGAGGAATAAACATAAAAGCAAAATCCATCGTGCCTTCCGATGGTCTGATGTATTTTGAAGTTTCGACGATGCGATTTTTCAGATCGTTTTCAAAGACTTTTTGCAGTTTTTCTTTAGATGACGGATCCCTTTCTTCCGCCATACGGTTGTAATTTTCTAAGGAAAATTTGGAGTCGACCGGAATTATTTTTTCTTTGACGAATACCGCCGCGTCGACTATTTCGCCATCCTTGAACGCATACTGCATTTTGTACGAATTTGGCGGCAAGACGTTTTTTAGAAGTGCTTCGAGATAATATTCGCCGAGTACCCCGCGTTGTTTTGGGTTTTTCAAAATATCCTGAAGTCCTTGAAGTTGATCGGTGAAAGACACGACTTGTTTGTTTGTCTCGTCGAGTTTGGTCAGGCCTTCCGTGACGTCGCGGATGAGTTTTGCTGATTCGGAAAATTGTTTGTGAATCGAATCGCTCATTGATTTCGTCGTCTCGCCCATTTTGCGGTCGACGGTGCGCGAAAGCTCGTTCATTTGTTGAAGCAACAAATCAAAAGCCTTGTCCGGTTTCTCTTCTTTTTCCGGCTTGCGGTTCTTGATTTGGAAAAAGAGAATGACGGCGGCGAGGACGATGAGAATGATGATAAGAATTGTGTCCATGGCGCAATAATTGTATCATAGCTGTATGACACTTCATCAAAAAATCAGGGCGGATATAAAAGAATCAATGTTGGCGAAAGACGAAACACGGACGCTCGTGCTCCGCGGCGTTCAGGCGGAAATCCAGAAAGAACTTCTGACGAAGAAGACGTCGACAAACGAAGCCACCGACGAAGAAGTTCTCGCCATCGTCAAACGACTTTCGAAACAGAGAAAGGATTCCATCGAGCAATTTACCAAGGGCAACCGCCTCGACCTTGCGAAAAACGAAGCGCGTGAGCTCGCCATCCTCGAGACATATCTTCCCGAAGTGATGTCTCGCGACGAAATAAAGAAAGTTGCCGAAGCTAAAATTAAGAAAGATGGCGCGCCGGACAAAGCGAAAACGGGACAATTTATGGGTGCTTTGATGAAAGAACTCAAGGGAAAAGCCGACGGCGGAGACGTCAAAGCGGTCGTCGATGAGCTATTGACAAAATAGCTATTTTGGTGATACAATGTGCCCGAAGATATGAACACCGCATCAAAGCCAGTTGATGTCGCCGAAGTGGCGGCTGAAGTGGTTCGGGTGATGTTCGAGGAAGGCATTGAGAATCCGTTTCTAGCCACCTCGGCTGTCATTACCAGGCGCAAGGATTTGCAGTATGGGCAAGGAGTTGAAATCGCCAAGAAAGCAAAAATTTTGGCCGAAAAACATCTTGCCAGAAACCCAGTCCTCGCCGACCATCTGAAGTGGCAATACCGGGATCGGGATCCCAATTTCGCCTTCTTCAGCCACGCGGCCGCTTCTCACGAGGCGCTCGCAAAACAAGAAGCTTAACGGCTTCAAACCATCAACCCCGGATATTCCGGAAGAGGACGCAAACGAAAGAATGCGTCCTTTATTTTTTATATGTATACTTGTTTCCGTAACTCCGTTGTCCTTTGTAACAGAAGGTAGACAATGAATACTAATGAAACGTATGAGCAGAAACTCTACAGATTGGTCGATGAAGTGTTAGAAAAAGTGCGATCGCTCTCCGTCGATTTCCAAATTCCCTATGAGACGGAATGTTGGAGAAATTATGAGGGCGATGAAAGCACGGTCAGACTTTTGGTAGACAAGGCTTTGAGCGAGAGAGAGAGCGGTTTTGTCGGACAGGCGCTTGAGGAATTAATACCCAGGAGCGATCCGCCGGAGGTCCGTTTTCAAGTGAGTCGTTGGGTCAAAGCCAGTCTCAAAAGAAAATCTCGCCGGCGTAACAGTTATGTGCAATTGAAGGTAAGGACTTACGCGGAATTGAAACGTGATCGAGCGGAAGCCGCTGAAGCCGCGAGTCGCAGATTGAGAAAAGACTTTGCCAAAATCGAAGCGCGGGCGGAAGCGCAGAGACCAGGGAATGCGACACCTTATCTGCCCGGTTTTGGATGAAAGGACGGGTCCTCCGACCCAGTCCTTTTTTATTTATAATCTTTCGGATTTCGTATAAAAATGCTAAAGTCACTTCGTGGCCCTATCGTCTAATGGTTAGGACAGGAGCTTCTCAAGCTCTAAATCGGGGTTCGATTCCCCGTAGGGTCAAAAATTTTAAATAAAAAAAGCCGCCCGAAGTTCGAGCGGCTCGTAAGACACAGGTTAGCCCGGCCCGGAACTGGCAACATACCGATGCCAGTCGATTTGATTGCG
>CAYZCB010000025.1:0-7466 GCA_964476815.1 uncultured Candidatus Saccharibacteria bacterium | reverse complement strand
TTCGCATATCGAGAGCTCTGACGGATTCAATAGTGTCTTTGGATTCCGCGCCGTAAGCTCCAATATTTTGAATCGGCGCGGCTCCGACGGAGCCGGGAATACCGGAAAGGTTTTCGACGCCGGAAAGTCCATGAGAAACAGTGTTGGCGACAAAAGAATCCCAAGAAACGCCGGCGGCGGCGCGGACGAAGACGTCCGCGCCGCCTTTCTCTCCTGCCTCGCCGGCAGGCGGGTCATACAATATTCCCTTCGTCTCAATTTGTATGACGACGCCCGCAAATCCTTCGTCGGAAACGAGAACATTGCTACCTCCGCCCAAAACGAAAACGGGAAGATTCTTTGTGCGAGCAAAAGTTACCGCGTTCGCGATTTCTTTTTCACTTTCGGCGCGGCAAAAGTACTCGGCCGCGCCTCCGGTCTTAAGTGTCGTCCTCGGTGCAAGAAGTACACCTTGATTCATAAGATTATTGAAGCGGCTTACCGGCTTTGATATTCTGTATCGCTTGCTCGCCAACCGTCGTATAGCTCGGATAAAGTTTTTCGATATTTTTTATTTCAGCAATCGCTTGAGCGCTTTCATTCAATTTCATATATGCGGCGACAAGCGAAAGATGGTTCTGGGCGTTGTCGGGCAACTCGGCGATGCGGTCTTGGAAAATCTTGATCAGTCCCGCCCAATTGCTCGTGTTGAGATACGCGCCGGCGACGGTGTCGGAGAGCGAGACGTCCGGCGTCGTCGAAGCGGACAAAGACGATACGAGCGTCGTCTGTCCGTCATAAATCGCCGCGGCGATATACCAGCCCAGGGCTTCCGTGTCGCTTTGGTCGAGATTGTACGCCTGTTGAAAAAGGGAAAGGGCTTGGTCGTATTTCTTTTCCTGAAGATAAAGAGACCCAAGGCTGAAGAAAATCGTTTGCTTCGTCGGCGAAAGAGCCAAAGCGTCTTTGTATGCTGTTTCCGCCAGATCATTTTGCCCGATGGTCGCGTAGAAATTGCCGGCAAAAAGTTCTTCGCGCGCGTCTCCCGGTGTTTCAGAAAGTTGTTTTTGAACGACACCAGCGGCAAAAGACGCGAATTCTTCTTTCGTTTGTAAATCTGCCGACGAGCCAAAAACCGTCTGGGCATTCTCAATAATCTGCTCGGAAACCTCCTCGTGACCCAGAGCGTTGTACGAAGCGGCTTTTTCGAAATACGCGATGGACGACGTGGCGTCGTTTTGACCGAGAGTTCCCAAAGCGTTGATAAGCGCCCGACCCGTCGCGTATCCCGGGTAGTTGACCAGATAAATAACGCCCGCGAAAACGATGATAACAATGGGCAAAGCGACGCGCAAAGACGTCCTGTCGGAAACAGCCGTGTCGTCGCTCCCCATTTTTCTAAACGGAACGGCGCCCATGCCTTGAATATAGGCAAGCGTCGTCGCGTAGAGAATCAAACTCGTGATGTTATCAAAAACGAAAATATTGTTGATGAGATAGGCGGCGAAAAGTCCGGTGAAGAGAGTTTTCTCCGTGAAAGATATTTGCGTTTTTTTCCAAACCATCCAAAGCGCCGCGCCGAACAAAAAGAAATATGCCGTGAAGCCAACCAATCCTCCGGTGACGAGCCAATCGAAGAAAATATCGTGGGTGCGGTCAAACCACTGCTCTTGGGAATAAATCTGCGGCGCGTAGAATTTGTTGAAGACCAGATTGAAATTGTCTTGTCCCCAACCGAAGACCGGCTTCTCGAGAAATCCTTGCCACGCCATATTCCAAACATAGAAACGCGCGGTCGTTTCCGAATCCGAAAGGTTTATCGAAGCAAAACGCGAAAGGACGGGACTGCTTTGGACAAACGAGGAATTTTTGAGACCGAGGAAAGCTCCGGTGCCCAAAACGACGACAACGAGAAACCACAACGAAGTCATTCGAATCGCTTTTGTGCCCTTTTTTGCTATCAAAATAACGAGCGCCATGAGAATCAGCGCGCCAAGGAGACCCAAAATCGCGCCGCGAGTCGCGGTGTAATAGAGAATGATGAAATTAAACAAAGCGATGAAAGCGTATATCCAAGCAACACCGTATTTTCGCGAGAGAACGATAGCGGCAATGGCCAAAGCGACGATGAGCGCGCCAACGAGTGCCGCGGTGATGGGCGACGGAATCGTCGCTTGCGTCAAAGACAAAAGAAAAAGCAAAAGAGCGAAAGCACTGACGCCGACCGACCACCACATGACGTCGCCGGAAATTTTCTTTTCTTTTTCCCTCACGCCGAGGATGGCCGCGAAGAAAATCGCGAATATGCAGTAGACGGCGAGATAGGTCGCGTTACCAAACGTTCCGTCGAGACGCACGCCACCTTGGTTGATAGTAAGAAATCCGAGAAGCTGAAGTACTCCATATATGGAAATGTAGACGGAGACGCCGAGCGTCGTTTTCAAAAGTCTGTCCCAAACATTTTCGCGCGGCAATACGCTCGCGGCGACGAGGAAGAACGCGAAGAGATGAATAAGCGTGACGTATCCTTCCATACGCTCGAAATTCGACCAAAAACTTCGAAACGCATCGGCACCGATGAAAGTCGAGACAAGCATGGTCAGAGAAAGCGCTCCAAAGGCCCAGAAGACCGAGGATTTTTTCGGTCGATATTCCGGCGCGCGAATGGCGAGCACGACCCACGCGGCAGTTATGATTTCGACGACGATTCTGAAAAGAAAATTCTTTCCGGTGATGAACGGAAAGAACAAAGACGGCGTGACGATGAGTGGTATGAAAGGTGTGACGAAGATTCCGAAGATGATGACGCGTTCAAGGACTTTGTTCGTCTTGCCGCGCGCGGCGACGGCATAGAGGACCCAGGCGACGACCAAAATAAGCAACGTGAAAGTTGTGGCGGATGTCATGGGGACACTATAGCATAGCTATTTATTTTGCAAAAAACCGTTGCCACCTTTGCCTAAAAGCAAAGCTTATATACAATATATTCGTGGAGAAAATAAAAAATACCGCTCGCGCGACAATTAACCGTCTTGGTCGCTTTTTCGGCACCGACATGATGTATATCGTCAAGGGTGGTTTTTGGATGAATGCGAGTTACGTTTTTGTTTCTCTCGTCGGCCTCGCCACATCGATACTTTTCGCCAGATTTCTTTCGAAGGCCGACTATGGAATGTACCAATACGTCCTTTCAATCGCCGCGCTCGTAAGTGCCCTTACCCTTACCGGAATGAACTCTTCCGTCACTCGTGCGGTCTCGCGCGGCTTTGAAGGCGAGCTCGTGCGCACAACCAAATACCAATTGTGGCTTGGGATCATTCCGACCACCGCCGCTGGTATAACGGCAATCTGGTACGCGCTTCATGGACAATCCGGCATCGCCTTGGCGCTTGTCTTTGTGGCCTTATTCTTGCCGCCGGCAAACGCTCTCAATACTTGGGGTGCCTACGTCTCGGGCAAAAAAGATTTTCCCCGCGGTTTTTATTATGGCTTTTTCAACACAATTATTTCGTACTCAGGTGTAATAATATTGCTCATCTTTACGCGGAATTTCATTTGGGTGGCTTTCGGTAACTTCTTTTTTGGTCTTGTTGGAAACTTTATTATTTATTTCTGGACAATAAAAGTTTTCCGGCCAAGCGCGAACGTTGATAAAGAAACCGTCTCATACGGCAACCATTTAAGCCTCATGAATATCCCCGGGGCCATCGCAGCACAGCTCGATTCGATCCTTGTCTTTCATTTTGTCGGCGCGGCGGCTCTCGCAGTGTATTCGTTCGCCACACTTTTTCCCGAGAAGCTAGCGGGCGGACTCAAATTCGTCTCCGGCGTCGCTTTACCGCGTTTTTCGGAAAAAAACGAACAGTCGGTAAACAATTTTCTCAAAAGACAAATCTGGTGGATTCTGGGTTCGATCGGCGCCATCGCACTTGCCTACGCTCTCATCGCTCCATATTTGTTCGTATGGCTTTTTCCTAATTACATGGCGTCGGTGCCATACACTCAAGTCTACGCCTTCTCCTTCTTTTCCGTCGCCGGCGGTATATTGCAAATAGCCTTGACCTCCCAAAAAAAAACAAAAGAGCTCTACCAACTGAGCTTTGTCATACCAGCAATTAAAGCATTGCTTCTCCTGGTGTTCCTCTTTTACTTCGGCGTCTGGGGCATTATCTGGGCGCAAATCATTACGAACTTTGTTTCAATAATTTTCGTCTGGAAAATTATTGCAAGTAAAAAATCTACCGAAAAAATTACAAATTTATGACGCCACTCCAGACTATTTATACAATTTCAAAAAAAATCGCCGGAATAGCTGGTTTCAATTTAGAAGTGACAAAAAAAGTGAAAAAAATCACTGATGGTGTCCATGAACCTATATCCGTCAAAGCAAGTTACGCTCCGTGGCTTTCTGATCATTCGTTCAATAATGTTTATGAAATAATAAAAAACTATACTTTGGTTAGTAAATACAGGTGCTATGAGCTTTGGCAGTTAGTCGAAGAATCTGTAAAATTAAAAGGGGCCTTGATTGAAATCGGTACATGGAGAGGGGGAAGCGGGGCGTTGATTGCGAAGAAAGCAAGATTGAGTGATATCAAAGACACTGTATATTTGTGTGACACGTTCAAGGGTGTTGTCAAAGCCGGAAAAAGAGATTCTTCGTACAAAGGAGGAGAACACTCTGACGCTTCAAGGGAAATGGTCGAAGAAGTAATCAATAAATTAAAATTAGATAATACAGAAATTTTGGTTGGTATATTTCCTGAAAAAACAAGTAATCTAGTCACCGACAAAACATTCCGTTTTTGTCACATCGATGTAGACGTATACCAGTCTGCTAAAGATATTATGGAATGGCTATGGCCAAAACTAGTCGTTGGGGGAATCGTGGTTTTTGATGATTATGGGTTTCAGAAATGCGATGGGATTATGTGTTTTGTAAATGAAGAGCGCAACAAAAAAGATAGGTTGGTAATTCATAATTTAAACGGTCACGCCATAGTGGTTAAGTTGTTTTAAGATCTTTCCGATAAATTATTTTATGTTTTTAGAAATTATTAAAAGAAAATTTCGCCAATCGCGTTTATACGGCATTCTCCTGCGCCTAAGGCGTCTCCACAGCGAACCACGCCAGAGGCGAGAGTATTTTGAAAAAATAGACGCGGCGCTCGGCAGAAAAAAAGTCGTCATCGCCGTCACCTACGGCGGCATCGGAGACGTCTTAATTTATTCATCGTTGCCTCGACTGCTGAAAGAACAAAAGGATACGGACTTCTATTTCTCCGAAAGTTCACGTTCTGTTTTTCGCCATCCGGATATTTTTAAACTCTGCTTCGGACTCAATCCTTATTTCAAAGGGTTTGCGCCAGACAAAGAAAGCGTAACCATTGGCGGATTCATACGCCAAATCGATAAGGCTACCGGTCCGAAAAATCTGCTTGAAACGCTCGAAAATCAATTTGAGCTTGTCGGCACTGGCTTGCCGGAAATCTTTTATAAACCGAAAAAAATTTCAAGTTTGGAAAATACTCTTCTCATAGACACAAACACGGTCAGCGGCGCCGGTTTGGGGTGGGTCATGGACGAGAGCATATTGAAAAAAATTATTGACGACGCGAGTACTCAAGGAAAGACCATAAAATACGTGGACCCAAAAGCCCAAAACATTTTTGAATATGTTGATATGATATATTCGGCGAATTATTTCGTGTGTTTCCTGTCCGGCGGACACGCACTGGCCGTAGCACTGAGAAAACCATGCACCGTGATATTGCCGGAGAACTTTGACGGGGGCGGAATTTCAAAATTCATATATCCCAAATGGCCACTCGTAACGTATGTTCGCAAGCGAAGTATGTCAAGATATTTGGATAAAAAATAATATAAAAAATCATGCGAGAAACATCAAAATCAAGAAATATGTGGTCTCCGAATGCCATTGAATGGACAATTCTCAAGGGTGACGTCATTGACATCGGCGCGTCGAATGACCCCGTGACTCCGAATGCGAAAATTTTTGACAAGGATGAAGGCGATGCGAACACGATTAGTCGGTATGTGAAAAAGCAATTCAACTGCGTTTACGCCTCGCATTGTCTGGAACATATGCACAAGCCCAAGGAAGCGATACTTGAATGGTGGAAACTGGTAAAACCGGGCGGATATATTTTCTTCACGGTTCCCGACGAAGACCTCTATGAACAAGGTGTCTTTCCGAGCCGTTTCAATCCCGACCACAAAGCCACGTTCACGTTGGCAAAAGCAAAAAGTTGGTCTCCGGTATCCATCAATGTTTTTGACTTGGCGCGCTCGCTCCCCAATGGAAAGATTATAAAGATAGAACTTCAAGATAATGGCTACGACCGAAAATTCATGACATTTGGACCCCGCCACCATCTTATTTTCAAGGCGGTTGACCAAACAAGAAAACCTGACGTACTCGCGCAAATATCGTGTATCGTTCAAAAAATATCCTAGGATGAAAAAAATAATCGCCAACACTTTTTTGGGAAAGAAGTTTTTTCAGGGATTTTTTGATTTTTTTCTATCTGTGTCTCTTAAGGGCAAAAACATAGGCACCGGAGGCGATATAACCGCGAGTGGCGAGCGAAACGCCTTGATTGAATCAAAGAAAATGTTCGGCGACGGAAAAAATCTGGTCTTTTTTGACGGCGGCGCCAATGTTGGAGATTTCACCTCATTGGTCTTGGAAGTGTTCGACGGCGCTTCAAAAATATTTTGCTTTGAACCGTTAAAGAAAAACATTCAAGCGTTGCGAGAAAGGTTTGGGCAAAATCCGAATGTGGTAATTGAAGAATTTGCGTTGGATAAGTCGTCGGGAAAATCGTTGATTCATTTTAGCGACAAAAACACGAAACTTGCGAGCTTATATGACAGAAAAATTGATTTTGCCGGAAAGGCCAACGACCGAGTTGAGGAGATTAAAACCGTTTCTTTGTCGGACTTTTGCTCGCAACAAGATATTCAACGCATAGATTACTTGAAACTGGACACGGAGGGGTCAGAATTGGACGTTCTCGCCGGAGCGCGCGAACTTGTCGCGGATAAAAAAATTACCATAATCCAATTTGAGTTCGGAGGAGCGAATATAGATTCAAGAACCTACTTCAAAGATTTTTGGTATTTACTATCGCCGAATTACCATATGTATCGGATATTGAAAGACGGCCTGCAACCCATAGAAAAATACGAGGAGCGATTGGAAATATTTTTGACGACAAATTATCTCGCCGTGAAAAAATGAAGAAAAAAATATACATAACATTCGGCGGCGCGGCATACGACAAGACAACGGAAAAAGCGATAAAGAACGCTTATCGTTTCGGCGCGGACAAAATTCTCGTCTACGATGATTGGTGGCTTCAGAATACTCAAAAAGATTTCTGCGAGAAAAACCGCTGGGCTTTTGACCATCCGCACAAGCGCGGTTTTGGTTGGTATATTTGGAAACCGTATATCATTATTGA
>CAYZCB010000024.1:4707-7563 GCA_964476815.1 uncultured Candidatus Saccharibacteria bacterium | reverse complement strand
GATGATTGCTGCCGGCGAATACGATGTTGTCGTTCCGACCAACGCGAGCTTTGAGTTGAAGGCCGACGGCGGTAAAGAGGCGGTTCTCACGGCGAAGCTCATTCACTTCAAGAACGCCGCGTCATCGACGGATGCCATCGCCCTCATGAAAAAGGACGGAGGCAGACCAGCGACGATTGAGGAACTTCTTGCTTGCGGTGCCCAGTGGCAAAGCTTGCAGAGGAAATACAAGATTGCCGCTCTCGGCTCGGTGTCTCTCGACGGTGGCAACCTTGTTGTGCCGTGTCTTAGCGGAGACGACAGAAGGCGAATCTTCGTTATGGTTCCTTTCAATACGGTTTGGAAGGGCGGCAATGACGGAATTCGCTTCCTCGAAATCATTCCCGGAAAGTAAGCCTCTCGCCCGCGACAAGTGTCGCGGGCTTTTTGTTTCTCCTCTTTTGGCTTATTATTGACGCATGTCTTGGTCAGCAAGAAGGAAACTCATCGTATTTTTAATCGTTGTCCTCGCGCTTGGCGTCGTCGTCGGCTTGCCGGCGTTTTTTGCTTTTTATCACGCGCCGAGCTGTTTTGACGGCATTCAAAACGAAGGCGAGCAAGGAGTGGATTGCGGCGGTCCGTGCACCAAGCTTTGCCAAGCGGGATTTGCCGCGCCGCAAGAACTTTGGGCGACGTCGTCTCAAGTCGTCTCCGGCATTTATAATTTGCTCGCTTACGCCGCGAATCCGAATCCCGGCGTCGGCGCGCCGTCGGTTTCCTACGATTTCAAACTCTACGATTCGGACGGCATTCTTATTGCCGAGCGCGCGGGAGAGACATCCGTGCCGGCGCAGACGAATTTCGCCGTGTTTGAGCCGTCGGTTTCTACGGGCGCCCGTGCCCCATACAGGACTTTTTTTGAATTTACAAATGCGCCAGAGTGGCAATTTTCCGCGACCACAAGCCCTCTTTCCGTACCGAATTCAACGTTTCAAACTTCCTCGACGACAAGCAGGCTAATTGCAACGGTTTCAAACGCGGCTCTTTCGGATGAAAACAATATTTATGTCACCGCCATTTTGTACGCCGTGAATGGCAACGTTTTGGCTTTTTCAAAAAGTCTCATTCCGACAATAACGGCCTTGGGCACAGCCGATGTTTCTTTCACGTGGCCGTATCAAATCGCGGGCACTGTCGTCAAGAAAGAATTTCTCTTCAGCGATAATTCTCTTTAATGAGCGAGATACGAAAAGTCTCCGGTGCTATTTTCCGTTCGCACATCGATTGGCTGCTTTTGACCGCCGCGGTCGTACTCGTGGCTTTCGGTCTCGTGACGATGGATTCCTTTTCGTCCGCGAACATTTTTTTTGAGCGACAAATCATTTGGCTTTTCGTGTCACTCGCCATCTTCTTTGCTGCCAGTTTCCTCGATTGGAGCTTTCTCAAGCGCACGAACGTTGTCGCGGCGCTTTTCTTCTTTGTTTCGATTCTGCTTCTTTTGCTTCTTGCCGCCGGTCACGCGATAAACGGAGCGAGAAGCTGGTTTAATTTTGGTCTCGTATCGTTTGAGCCGGTCGACCTCGCGGAACTCTCGCTTGTCATCCTTCTCGCGAAATATTTCTCCCGCCGACACGTCGAAATCGCCAACATTCGTCACATTATCGTATCCGGCGTTTACGCTCTCGTCCTCGCGGCACTTGTGGCACTCCAACCGGACTTTGGCGGCGCGGTCGTGATTATGGCGATATGGCTCGGCATGGTTTTGGTTTCCGGCATATCAAAAAAACACCTCGTTATTCTTGTTGCCATCGCGGTAACGATTTTCGCACTGCTTTGGAATTTCGGCCTCGCTCCGTACCAGAAAAATCGCGTGCTGACGTTCCTTCATCCTCTCGCCGACATTCAGGGTGCCGGATACAATGCCCGACAGGCGACGATTGCCATCGGTTCGGGCGGGATTTTGGGCAAAGGCGTCGGTTACGGCACGCAGTCGCGACTCAAATTTCTGCCGGAGTATCAGACGGACTTTATTTTCGCGGCCTTCGCCGAGGAGTGGGGATTTGTCGGCATCATCGTCTTTTTCGCCGTTTTCGGAGTTTTGATTTGGCGAATAATCGTTTCTGCCTATCGCGGAGCGACGAATTTCGAAACTTTTTTCGGTCTCGGCCTCGCGGTACTTTTGACCGCGCACCTTTTCATAAACGTCGGCATGAATATGGGACTTTTACCCGTGACGGGCATCACACTGCCATTCGTCAGTTACGGCGGCAGTCACTTAGCGGCGTCGTTTCTGTCGCTCGGCATCCTGGTTTCGATGAGAAAATATATGCGGGCGTCGCATCCGGCGAAAATAGACACGGAAGTCATCGGACTCAATTAGTCGGCGATTATTTTTTCCGTGTCGGAAAGCATTTTTTCCAGACTGAAATTTTTGAGTACCGATTCGTGGAGGTTTTTCGCAAATGATGAAGCCTTGTCCATGTTTTCGTGCATAAAACGGATAGCATTCGCTATTTCTTTTGAGTTTTTCGGCCGAATGAGAAGTCCCGACGTTTCGTTCTCGATGATTTCCGGAATACCGCCGACCGAAGTGGCGATGACGGGAACTTCGGCAAACCCGGCTTCAATCAGTGTGTAGTTGAGGGCTTCCGAGAGGGAAGGCAAGAGAAAAATATCGAAGGCTTTGGCGTAGCGCGCCGCGTCTTTGACGAAACCTTTTAGCGAAACTTTATCGCCGATTTTTTTCTCCGATACTTCTTTCTCGAGTTCGGCACGGGTTTCGCCTTCGCCCAAAATCACGTAGGAGAGATTCGGAATCGAAAGGAGGCGCATCGCTTCGATGGCGGTGGCGATGCTGCCGTAGCCCGTCAGCATCAC
>CAYZCB010000024.1:0-4697 GCA_964476815.1 uncultured Candidatus Saccharibacteria bacterium | reverse complement strand
GATGGCGTATGGGAGACCTTTTATTGGATGAAGCTCGGCAATCGTGCCGACGACAAAGGCGTCGGTGGAAATACCGAGAGCTTGCCGCGCCGCGTCTTTGGAAAGAAGCGGCGCGGCCGCTATTCCGTTATAGACAACGGCGATTTTTTTACTCGCAAATGGTAGTCGGAGAGCTTGGTCGCGTATCGACTTCGAAACGGCGATGATTTTCGTCGAAAAAAGAAACGTCAGAGCATATAAAAACTTGAGAACGAATTTTTGCAAGATACCGCGGTTTTCGTTCCAAGCGAATCCGTGGGCGACGAAAATTATTTTCTTTACGCGAGCGAATCTGCCGGCAAGAGAGCCGACACCTCCGATTTTTGAACTATTGAGCATTAGAACGTCGGGTTTCTCGTGTTTTAAAATTTTTAAAATCCTGAAAAACACGGAGACGTCTTTCGTCATGCTCACGTCGCGGCCGAGTTCGGGCAAAGAAATCGTACGAATACCCGCAGCTTTTAGTTTTTCAGCCAAAAGTCCCGTGCCCCCAAAAAGAACGGCGACGTCGTTTGTCTTCCCGAGCGCCGTGGCTATGTCGTAGACATACCTCTGCGCTCCGCCGAAATTCGACTTTGTTATGGCTATGATGATTTTCATCGAGGTATTCATTATAATAACCTTCCGAAGATTAAGGTATCTCTTGCCTATGAGCTTTTATTGCATATAATTGACGCCTATGACTATCGCAAGCAAGAAGCGTGTAGGCCTGCTTTTCGCAGGCGATTTCATTGTTTTGCTCATATCCCTCTGGATAACGCTTTTTGTGCGCTACGCCGCCGCGCCAAGGGCGGAGACGCTCCTCGCTCATTTCACCGCCTTTTTGCCGCTTCTTTTGATTTGGATTTTGGTTTTTTTCATTTCCGGCCTCTACGAAAAATACACGGTCATTTTCAAGACGGAAATCCCACTGACACTTTTCCGCGCTCAATTCCTCAATGCCGGACTCGCCGTCGTCTTTTTCTATTTCTCACCGTATCTTCCGATCGCGCCGAAGACCGTTCTCTTTCTCTATGTCGTCATTTCTTCGCTCTGCCTTCTCGTTTGGCGCACGGAAATTTTCCCTCGATTTGCGAGAGGCGAGTCGAAAGACAATGCCGTCATCATCGGCGCCGGTCCCGAGATGGAAGAACTCAAGAGGGAAATTAACGGTGGCAATTACAGCATGAAGTTCGTGTCGTCCATTGACCTCGACCATCCCGAAAATTTCTATTTTCAGAGTGATGTGGTTTCCAAAATATATTCGGAGGACATTTCAACCGTGGTCATCGACCTCGAACACAAGGCCGCCGCGCCGATTATTCCGCAGCTCTACAACCTGATTTTTTCCAAAGTGCGATTTATCGACGTTCACCGGGTGTATGAAGAAGTTTTCGGTCGAGTCGGACTCTCGCTTATAAATCACAGCTGGTTTTTGGAAAATATTTCGACAACGCCGAAATACGTCTACGACGCGTCCAAGCGTCTCATGGACATCATTGTCGCCGTGCCGCTCGCTTTGATTTCTTTCATCGTCTATCCGTTTGTCGCCATCGCCGTGAAACTCGACGATGGCGGGCCGATATTTATCGTTCAGGAAAGAATCGGCAAGGAAAACAAAGTCATCAGAATCCCGAAATTCCGAAGCATGAAATCGTCCGACAAAGGACTCTGGGTCAAAGAAAAAGACGACCGCATCACGCGAGTGGGGAAGTTTCTGCGCCGCACGCGCATCGACGAGTTGCCGCAACTCCTCTCCGTCATCAAGGGTGATTTGTCGCTCGTCGGCCCGCGTCCGGACATTTACGATATCGGCATGAAACTCTCGAAGGAAATTCCATATTATACGGTAAGGTCTCTCATCAGCCCCGGACTTTCCGGTTGGGCGCAGATTCGTCAAGAACTGCCGCCACAATCCTTGGAAGAGACTAAAATTAGATTGGCGTACGATTTTTATTACATCAAGAACCGCTCGTTTTTCCTTGATTTGAAAATCGCTTTGCAAACCATCAGAACGCTTCTCTTGCGGGTGGGAAAATAAAAAATGAATCACAAAATATTTATCACCGGTGGCGCAGGTTACGTGGGAGTAATGCTTGCCGAGAAGTTTTCGGCGCGAGCCGACGTGGAGAAAATCCTCTGTCTCGACAAGGAGGCAATGCCGGACATTTTGAAAAACAATAAAAAAGTTGAGTGGCTTCTTGCAAACACGTCGGACGATTGGGAAGAGCTCGTGCGGAGATTTTCTCCCGACGTGGTCATCCACACGGCGTGGCAGATTCGCGAAATGTACGCAAAAAAGCCGTTACAGTGGAAATGGAACGTCGACGGTTCGGACAAAGTTTTCGATTTCGCTTTCTCGGAGCCGTCGGTGAAACGACTTATTCATTTCTCTACTGTCAGTTCGTATAGCGCTCGGAAAGACAATACGCTTGAGCATCGATTTACCGAAGACGAACCGTTTCGTGAAAGCGATTATTTATATGCCATAGAGAAGAAAGTTGTCGAGGAACATTTGAAAGAAAAATGGCAGGCGGCGGCGGCGCGCCCTGCGGGCGCGCCGCCGGTATTCATTATCCGCCCGGCGGCTATTACCGGTCCTCGCGGCAGATTTATGAGGATTCGTTTCGGACTTCAATCGGCTCTTTCGGGACAACTCACGCAAAGCCCCATTCACAGACTGATTTCGGCGATGGTTTCTTTCGTACCGGCTCCTTCCAAGTGGGCGAGACAATTTGTCCACGAAGACGACATTACCGATGTGGCGGAACTTCTGGCTTTCACTCTTACCAAAGAAAACACGTACGAAGTTTTCAACATTTGTCCGCCGGGCGACGTTGTCCTGGCAAAAGATATGGCCAAACTTGTCGGCAAAAAAGTCATGCCCGTCACACCGCTTATGGTGCGCGTAGCGTTTTTCGTGATGTGGAATCTCACCCGAGGCCGCGTGCCGACATCACGTGGCGGCTGGAAATCCTATTCATATCCGATTCTTGTCGACGGCGGTAAAATCACGAAAATGTTTGGTTTTAAATACAAATGCGACAGCAAGACCGCTTTTTCCAAAATCGACGGAAGGTACGCGAAATACGTTAATCAAAAATAATATGGCAAAAAAAACAAGCAAAAAGAAAATCGTCGTCACTGGCGCGGCCGGTGCCATTGGTTCGCACGTCGCCGAGGCGTTGAAAAAAGAAAATCACGACGTTGTCGGCATCGACATCCTCACCGATTATTATTCGCCGGAAATAAAAGAGATAAATATTTCCGATCTGGAAAAAGCCGGCATCACCATTGTCCGCAAAAATATCGCCACCGAAGATTTGTCCGACGTTTTGAACGGCGCGCAAGTCATATATCATTTTGCCGCCCAACCCGGCATATCCGCGACGACTTCTTTCGAGAAATATTTGGAAAACAACATCGTCGCGACGCACAAGCTCCTCGACGCTGCCAGAAAATTGAAATCTCTCGAACTGTTCGTGCACATTTCGACGTCTTCCGTCTATGGTGCGCACGCCGACTCCGACGAAACCGCCGAACCGAGGCCGACGTCTTTTTACGGCGTGACGAAACTCGCCGCCGAACAGCTTACACTTTCGTATGCTCGAGACAAAGGCTTGCCCGTCGTCGTCCTCCGCCTTTTTTCCGTCTACGGCGAACGCGAACGACCGGAAAAGCTTTATCACAAAGTCATCAGAAATATTTTAAACAACGAATCGTTTACCCTTCACGAAGGTTCCGAACTCCACCGTCGCAGTTATACTCACGTCGCTGACGTGGTTGACGCTTGTCTCCTTGTCCTCGAGAGGGTGGACGCCGTCACGGGAGAAATTTTCAATATCGGCACAGACAAGACGATTACTACCGGTGAAGGTCTTGCTCTCATAGAAAAAATCATGGGCAAAAAAATAAAATACAAAAAAGTTCCGCCGCGTCCGGGCGATCAGATAGAGACGGCGGCGAAAATTGGTAAGGCAAGAAAAATACTCGGTTATGATCCAAAGGTTTCTCCCGAGGAGGGTCTCAAGAGGGAGGTTGAATGGTACAAAAACAAAATCCATAAGCGTCTCAAGGTTAAAAGCTAGAAGGCGTCCGACAATTGCTTCGGAAATCAAAATACGCTAGCATAGGCTCCTATGTTAAAGGTGCGCATTTGGGCAGCAGTCATTATCGCTCTCGCCGCTCTCGTCGGCTATTTTTCGTTCAAATCGGCATCTTTCCCGTATCATCTCGGTCTCGACCTCTCCGGCGGCAGCCACTTGGTCTATCAAGCCGATACGTCGCAAGTTCCCGCGTCCGAAATCGGCGACGCCATGAACGCTTTGTCGGGAGATATTACCCACCGCATAAACATTTTCGGCGTTTCGGAACCCATCGTTCAGACTGAAGAGGGCGGTCAAGTCGGACAGACGCAATATCGCCTCATCGTCGAACTTCCGGGTGTTACGAACCTCACGCAAGCGGAAAGCATGATAGGCAAAACGCCGCAGCTTGCTTTCATGCTTGTCGCCTCGTCGACTCCTTCAACCGCGAAGTCAACGTCCACAATGACTTTTATTCCAACGGGTCTCACCGGAGCTCTCGTTAAATCCGCTTCCGTGCAATACGACCCGACGACGTATCAGCCCTACGTTTCGCTCAATTTCAACGACCAAGGCGCGACTCTTTTCGATACC
>CAYZCB010000023.1:0-7625 GCA_964476815.1 uncultured Candidatus Saccharibacteria bacterium | reverse complement strand
AACTTGTCATCGGAGCGGAACCCTACGCCTCCATACAGACGGCGATTGAGACGGCGTTGGGAAAGTAATCTATGGCAATTGATCCGCAAGGACTCGTGGATTTTCTTCTCGAAAAGAGAGGGGTAAAAACGGCGTCCGAAAAAGAAAAGTTTTTGAACCCCGACTACGATTCGGGGACAAACGACCCATTTCTTTTCAAAGATATGGAAAAAGCGGTTGCTCGTGTATACAAAGCGGTCAAAGCTAAAGAGCGGATTGCCGTTTTTTCCGACTACGACGCCGATGGCATTCCGGGCGCTGTCCTCGCTAAGGATTTTTTCGAAAAAATTGGCCATACGAATTTCGAAATATACATTCCACATCGCCACGACGAAGGATTTGGTTTGAATAAAAGCGCGATCGATGAAATAGCCGAGCGCGGAGCAAAGGTTTTACTTACTATCGATTGCGGTATTGCGGATGCCAAGGAGATTTCCTACGCGAAATCGAAAGATATAGACGTCATCGTTACCGACCATCACGAAGTGCACGGTCCGCTTGAGGCGATTGCCGTCATCGACTCCAAACAACCTGATTGCGCCTATCCAGACAAAAATCTGTGTGGCTCGGGGGTGTTTTTTAAATTCGTTCAGGCGTTTCTTCTCCGTCACGGAGAAGAATTTGGCGTACCGAAAGCGTGGGAGAAATGGCTTCTCGATATGGTCGGTATCGCCACGCTTTCCGACATGGTGCCGCTTGTCGGAGAGAACAGGGTTTTCGCGCACTACGGACTTGTGGTCATGAGAAAATCTCCGCGCCCGGGATTAAACGCCCTTTTTTCCAAGTTGCGGCTCAATAAAAAACATCTTGCCGAGGACGATATTGGTTTTTCCATAACACCGCGCATAAACGCCGCTTCGCGTATGGGGACGCCTCTCGATGCGTTTGATTTGCTTTCCACGAATGATAATAGCGCCGCGGAGAAACTCGTCGAAAAACTCGAACACGTGAACAATGAACGCAAAGGCACGGTCGCTTCTCTCGTCAAAGAAGTCAGGAAAATCGTCGCGGAAAGGCAATGGACGGAGAAAAAAATAATTGTTCTTGGCAATCCAAACTGGAGGCCGTCGCTTTTGGGACTCGCGGCCAATACTTTTGCCGGAGAATTTTCCTGCCCGGTATTTCTCTGGGGCAGAGACGGCGACAATGTGATAAAAGGTTCGGCTCGTTCGGGAGGAGGAATAAATCTCATCGAACTTATGCGCGCGGCGAAGCCGGGTGTGTTCACGGAATTTGGCGGTCACGCATATTCCGGAGGGTTTAGTGTCGCAAACGACGCCATTCTCAACCTCGAAGGCGAGCTCGAGACGGCTTTGGGTAATTTGCCTCCTGCCGCTTTGGGCGCGGTTGCCGAAGCATATGATACGGAAATTTCTTTGGACGATGTGTCGGCGACGCTTTACGACGCACTCTCAAAACTTTCTCCATACGGCGTCGGAAATCCGAAACCGACATTTCTTTTCAAAGACGTCGTTGTTACCTCAATAAAAAAATTCGGCAAGGAAAAAAATCACACGGAAATAATGTTTCAGAAAAAAAACGGCACGGTCAAAGCCATTCAATTCTTCGCCGGCGAGGAATTTTCGAAAATTTCCGAAGGAGACACACTTTCTTTTATTGGAAATTTGGAAAAATCGACGTTCGGAAATAAAACAGAACTGCGTGTTAGAATTTTAAAGCTCATATGAACAACATTTTGATTTTTACCGATGGAAGCGCGAGAGGCAATCCGGGACCGGGCGGTTGGGGCGCTATCGTCGTTTGCGATGGGAAAGTCCATGAACTTGGGGGTAGAGACGTGCACACGACGAACAATAAAATGGAGCTCACCGGCGCGATAAAAGCACTCGAATTTGTCTCCGCGAGAAATATTTCCGCGCCGATAGTAATTTTTTCGGATTCGGAATACGTCATCAAAGGCATGACAGAGTGGCTTGTTAATTGGCAAAGGAAAAATTGGCGAACGGCCGCGAGAAAACCAGTTTTGAATCAGGAACTGTGGCAAACACTCGCGGCTCTCGCGAAAGATTTTAAAATAGAGTGGCAATATGTTGCCGGTCATTCCGGTCACGAAGCGAACGAAAGGTGCGATGTTATTGCCACATCTTTTGCTGACGATCTTCCTGTGCCGCTTTACAGCGGCGATATGAAAAAGTATTCAATAAAAATATAAACAAAATTTATGGCGGCGGCCATTTATATTTCAATTTTAGGATTTGCTTTAGGCGTTTTATTCGAAACTTTTTCAAACGCCAATCTATTTTTCTTGGTTTTTATTCTGGTTACCGGATTGGCAATAACAGCGGCAGTGTATACTTTCGAACGAGAACCGAACCGAGAGCGCGGGAAGTGTGGCAGTTTCGAGCGCGTAAGTCGGAGCGAAGCGCACAAGCGAGAAACTGCCACACTTCCCGCGCTCATTTCTCTTTTTTTGATATTTTTCTTTCTCGGAGCTTTGCGTTACGAGACATATTCAAAAACTCCAGACCCGATTCTTTCAAGTGCGAAAGGAAAAATCGAAATCACGGGCTTTATATCTGAAGATCCCGATGTCAGGCAAGACAAACAACTTCTCACGTTTCGCGTCGAATCCTTGGGTGGAAAAAAAGTTTCCGGCGAAAACAACATTCTCATCGAAGCGGGACTTTTTCCGAAGCGCTCGTATGGAGACGAGCTCGCCGTTTACGGCCCACTTGTTTCGCCACGGAATTTTTCTGACGACACGACGGGTGAGACATTCGATTACGTTTCGTATCTTCAAAAAGACAGAATTTATTTCGTTATGTACCAGCCGCAAATGAATATCATTGCCGCAGGCGGGGGCAATCCGATTATGGCGGCGCTTCTTTCGGTAAAACACGCTTTTGCGGACAGTGTCGATAGAGGTATGAGCGAGCCCAATTCGTCTTTGGTCAACGCTATTATCCTTGGAGAAAGACACAGTGTGCCGCAAAATATTCTCGATATGCTTCGCACGGTCGGCATTATTCACATTGTCATCCTTTCCGGTTACGCCATTACCATCGTTGCCGAATCGGTGAGGCGTTTTTTTTCGCGTTTTGGTTTCCGGACGTCCATAATCCTTGCGTCGGTCTCGATAATTCTTTTCGCTTTGATGACGGGAGCAACAGCTATGGTCGTCAGAGCGTCAATAATGGCGCTTTTTGCTTTTCTTTCGAGAGCTTTGTCGCGAAAGCACGATGTTGTCCGAGCTTTGGCTTTGACCGTTTTCCTTATGGTCCTTTGGAACCCGATGATTTTGGTTTTTGACGTGTCTTTCCAAGTTTCGATACTTGCCGTCGCCGGTCTTGTGTTTATTTCGCCAATTTTCGAGAAAAAATTCATCAATATTTCCGACAGATTCGGTTTTAAAAGTATTTTAATATCAACTCTGTCGGCGCAAATCGCCGTCGTGCCGTATCTTTTGTACGTGACGGGTTCTTTTTCGCTCTATTCCGTTCCGGCGAATATCTTGGTCTTGGTTGTCTTGCCCATGACGATGTTTTTTGGATTACTTTCTGGCGTCTTCGGTTTCGTATCGCCGATTCTGGCTTTTCCGTTCTCGGCGATGGCGTATTTTCTCACCTCATACGAGCTTTTTGTCGCCAGAATATTTTCGTCAATTCCTTTTTCGTCGATTTTGATACCTCTGCCGTTTTGGGCTGTTCTTCTGATTTACTTGCTTGCCGCTTTGAAATTGTTTTCTATGACCTCCCAATTTAGGTTGGCGAAGAAATCTTCGACGTAATTTTTCTTTCCGGAAGGCTGGTAGTCTGCGACGAACGAGTGTTCCCACATATCGAGAGCGAGGACAGCCGCCGAGTTTTGAAGTTGGCCTAGATGTTGTTCATCTACCCACGAGGTGATGAGCCGTCCAGATTCAGGATTGTAGTAGAGCATTGCCCATCCGATGCCGCGGGTCATTGCGACTGATTTGAAGTATGCGAGCCAGCCATCGAACGTGCCGCCCTCGGATTCTATTACTTCTTTGAGCTTTGAATTTTTCGGAAGTGATTTTGGTCCGCCTTCAAAAGAAGAAAAATACACTTCATGATTGCGCATACCGTTGAATTCGAAACTGAATCGTCTGCGGATTTCGCTTACGGCGTAGGCATTTGCCGGATCAGCCCCAAGCGTCGCGATTTTTTCCATGACAAGATTGGCGTTCGTCACGTAGCCACTGTAAAGCTTCAAGTGCTCCTCGATTGTTTTTGCCGAGATGCCTTTTAATGCCGGAATATTAAACTTTTTTTCTTCAAATTTTTTCATATGAAAATTGTATCATAGGCGTGCTAAAATCATCACTATGCGGCGGCTTGCTTTAGTTATTTTAATAATTTTGGTCTTTATGTGCGTCTTCGGAGTGTATGCCGCACTGAAAAGACCTTTGTTACACATAGCGTTTCTCAATGTCAGCAAGGGGGACGCTATTTTAATTACGACACCATCGGATAATAGGGCGCTTATTGACGGC
The DNA here is from genome assembly GCA_964476815.1 of uncultured Candidatus Saccharibacteria bacterium. Classification (GTDB taxonomy): domain Bacteria; phylum Patescibacteriota; class Minisyncoccia; order Phycocordibacterales; family UBA6065; genus DATKHE01. The sequence goes on along the minus strand of CAYZCB010000023.1, from coordinate 3,112 downwards.
GGACCGGACCAATCGGTCCTATTCGCCCTCGGAAGAGAAATGCCTTTCTATGTCCGCTCTATCGATATCGTCCTCGCCACATCGCAAAAAAGTTCCGACATAGGCGGTTTACCTTTTGTTTTTGACCGTTTCAATGTCGGAGCATTCGTCGATTCGGGACTTTCGTCAAAGACGACGACCTATAAGACAGTTTTGAATGACGTTTCTCAAAAAAATATTCCGCGTATTACGGCTAATATGGGCGATGACATCAATTTAGGCAACGGCGCACACTTTCTCGTTCTTTCTTCCGGCGCAGAAATCACGGGAAAGATAATTTATGGACAAACCTCGATTTCAATTCCCGCCGATATTCCAAATCTCGCGTCATCGACGGATGACATCGTCTTTGAATCCGACGGCACAAATATTTGGAGAAAATAAAAAAGGGACGCGCCATCGCATCCCAAATTACTTTTCCTCGGTCCATTCCAGAATAATCTTCCGAAAGAATCCTCCGCGTTCTTCCAACTTTTTCTTGCGTTGTGCTTCGAGATCGTTGGCGGAATGCCCGATAGTACCGGGCAGATTGAGGACGACCTCCAGTATGTCGGCGAGTTCGTCCAGATTCGGATTCTTTTTGAACTCAGCAACCTCCTCGCCGAGTTTGTCGAGAAGTTTCCTTTTGTATTCGTCCAGAGAAGCTGGGTGATACTGCGCCGCGATTCCTTTTTGAGCAAGAATGTCGGGGATTTTGTCCCGAACAAGTTTGTCGTATATTTTTTTCATTTGTGCACCTATGAGAAACCTTACTCTTTCGCGAGTTTCTGTCAAACAAAAGCGGCGCGGCACAAAGTGCCGCGCCGCTTTTGTTTCTTATATGATTCCTGCTTTTTTGAGAGTGGCGTAAGCCCCGTTTTTGTTTATGGTTTTGATGGCGCGAGTCGAGAGGGTGACGATGACCGACTTCTTGAGTTCGGGAACGTAAATTCTCTTTTTTTGCATGTTAAGTTGCTTCCGGACTTTTCCTGTCGGATTGTATTGCGTCGCGCGGGTTCGGTTACTGAATTTTCCGCCGACAAGCGATGTTCTTTTTGATACGGGGCACGTTCTTGCCATAGACTAAAGAGGTTATCACATATGATAAAATGAATCAATGCTCGACAATTCCACGTTGACGTTTGTATTTTCGCTCATCATTCTCATATTCTCCGTCGTTATACACGAAGTATCTCACGGTTACGCGGCGCTTTTTCAAGGCGACAGGACGGCGCAGGAGCAGGGGCGACTGACGCTTAACCCAATCAAGCATATCGACCCAATCGGCTCCATCATTTTTCCGGCACTATCGCTTCTTCTCGGCGGTTTCGTTTTTGGTTGGGCAAAGCCGGTGCCGTTCAATCCGTACAATCTGCGAAACAGGAAATATGGCGAAGCAATCGTGGCAATCGCCGGTCCGGCATCGAACATTTTCATCGCTTTGGTTTTCGGACTCATTCTTCGCGCCTCGCCCGCGCTCGCGGCAGGGAGCGTCGGCTCCCTTATCGCTTTGATTGTTCTCATCAACCTTATGCTCGGCATTTTCAACCTCATTCCCATTCCGCCTCTCGACGGTAGCCGCCTTCTCGGTGTGCTCTTGCCTGCTCGATTTGAAAAAGCTCGTCATATTTTCGACCGCTACGGCCTTGTCGTTGTCATTCTTCTGATTTTTATTCTCGCTCCTATCGCGAGCATCGTCGTGTCTTGGCTTTTCGCCTTGATTACCGGTATAAGTTTTTAAAAATATGAAAACAGCTTTGATAACTGGAGTCGGAAAGGGAATTGGCAAGGCTTTGAAAGAGAAATTTCTTTCCGAAGGATTTTTTGTCGTCGGGACATACAATTCCGAGAAGCCGAATGAAGAAAAAAATTTCGTTTCTCTCAAGCTCGACCTGTCGAAAAAAGAAAGCGTGGCGAATTGCATCAAAGAAATTTCAAAATTAAATAAAAAAGTAGATATTCTCATAAATAATGCCGGCGCGATGTTCGACGAGGACAAAACGGCACTTGTGCCGGACAAACTTCGTCAGACGCTCGAGGTCAATCTTATCGGCACGGCCGATTTCACGGAAAAAACTATTCCGAATCTTTCGAAAGACGCACATATAGTATTTGTTTCGTCCGAAGCCGGTTCGATCACACTCACGGAAGAGGGAATAAGTCACGAACCGGGACATTATCCGGCGTATAAAATTTCCAAAGCCGCACTCAATATGTATATGGCGACTTTGGCGGACCGAACAATGAAAGAAGGTTTGATTGTTTCCTCCGTTCATCCCGGATGGGTGAGGACGGCTATTGGTGGTGATGAAGCACCGATAACTCCACAGGAAGCTGCGGCGGATATTTTCACATTGGCAATTTCAAAACCACAAACCGGTGGTTTCTGGTTCAAAGGCAAACGCGAACCGTGGTAGTCGATATCTTGTTTTAGTTAGCATTCCATAAAATGGCTCAATACAGTCGCATTTTTGAATTTCAAAATAGAATCGCATAAATTAAATTGACTTTAATTTATTTGTATGCTACGCTTAAACATAAGGTAGGCTAGTTTGAGCTTGAATATGTCTACCCGTATGTTATTTGAGTTCTAAGAAGGTCTAATGAAAAGGAGCGTTTAGCTCTGAACGGACTAATATCAATCCAGTAGCCTGGTTGCTGGTTCTTGGGAATCGGTTATAAGCCAGTTATATTGAATCCGTATCTAACTTAGAAAACATTTGGATGTACGAAGTAAAAGCTTATTTTGTGGCATTTCGATATTTTGCGTTAAATCGCCAGTCGGTGTCACGAAATTAAAGACTAGGGCACCCCCCCTGGTCTTTTCATTTGCCGAAACTTGCCTCTTTCTTATACATATAGTAATCTCATCTCTGCGTCCTAGACGCTTGTTTTATTGAGACAGGTGAGTAATCGAGAGGGAACACAATCTAGTTTCTTCCGGTGAATAAATCACGCTGTCTCGCAATTTAGCCGGTTAATAATCACATAATGCCCACAATCAATCAGCTCGTAAAGAGAAAGAGAGTTTCGCTTAAACGCAAATCAAAGTCGGTCGCTTTGACGCGCTCGTTTAACACCATCGAAAACCGCC
>CAYZCB010000022.1:0-7718 GCA_964476815.1 uncultured Candidatus Saccharibacteria bacterium | reverse complement strand
TGATAGATTATCCACTCATGACAAAAGACAAAAACACGACCATAGACACGATGTTTCGAAACGGTTTTCACTTCGGTGTGGCACGCTCGCGCCGACATCCGTCGACGAAGCAGTATATTTTCGGCGTCAAAAACAAGACCGAAATTTTCGACTTGGAAAAAAGCGAAGTGGCACTCCTTGCCGCTCTCGAATTCATAAAAAAAGTCGCCGCAAGCGGCAAGCAGATTCTCTTCGTCACCGGCAAAAGCGAAGCCAAAGAATCTCTTCGAAGCGTAGCGGAAAAACTTCATCAGCCGTTCGTTGCCGGTCGCTGGATCGGAGGCACCTTGACCAATTTCAAGGAAATCAGAAAGCGCATCGACAAATTCGAATCGCGCAATGCCGAAAAAGAAAAAGGCGAACTTGCGAAATACACAAAGAAAGAAAGACTTTTGATTGACCGTGAAATCGCCAAGCTTGAAGTTATGTTCGGCGGCATTGTTTCGATGAAAGACAAGCCGGGCGTTCTCGTCGTCATTGACCCGAAGAAAGAAGCCATTGCCGTCGAAGAAGCCCGCCAGGTCGGCGTGCCAGTAGTAGCTTTGGCAAGTTCCGACTGCGACCTCTCGCTCGTCGCCTATCCTGTGCCGGGAAACGATGTCGCCAAAGCGAGCATCGTTTATTTTCTCGGCGAAGTCGCCAAAGCGGTCTCCGAGTCCATTGTTCTCAAACCCGAGGCGACAAAATAAATCGAAGGCGCGGGAATGTTTGTTATAATTACAACCTAATTTTAAAAAACCATGGTCACCACCGACGATATCAAGAAACTGCGCGATGAGACGGGTGTTTCCGTTATGCAATGCAAAAAAGCTCTTGAAGAGGCGGGCGGCGACGTGGCAAAAGCTATCGTTATTTTAAAGAAAAGGGGCGCGGACGCCGCGGGCAAGAAAGCCGACCGCGTTCTCCATGCCGGTGTCATCGCTTCGTATGTTCACGCCACGGGAAACGTCGGCGCCATGGTGGAGCTCGCGTGCGAGACCGATTTCGTGGCGAAAAATCCGGAGTTCAAACAGCTCGCCTATGACATCGCTATGCACATTGTCGCCAGCAAACCGGAGTTTTTAAAGAAAGAAGACATTACGAAAGAAGCCCGCGACATCGCTTTGTCCGTGTTCGAAAAAGAAGTCGCCGGCAAAGCCAAAGATATGAAAGAGAAAATCCTCGAAGGCAAACTCTCCGCCTATTTCTCCGAGCACGTACTTCTCGACCAGCCATTTATCAAAAATCCCGACCTTTTGGTTTCCGAACTCATCGGCGGCGCGGTTCAGAAGTTCGGCGAGAAGATGGAACTCGTCCGTTTCGTCCGCTTCGGAGTCCTTGAAAAATAATTATGATTTTTCCTTTGGCACTTTTTATCCTTTCCGGACTTGTCATCGTCGCGCTTCTTTTTCACGCGCGGCTTAAGCTTGCAAACGGCACCGGTCTCGCCGCTCTCAACCCGCTTTCGAATCTCGACAAGACCGTTACCGGCAGTACGGAGAAGATAAAAAGCCACGTCGCGCTCGTGAACAAAAACAACGTCTTCAAAGTGCTCAATGGCGCTTTCGTCTTCGTCATGCGCGTTCTTCTTGCAATAGTCGAATGGGTGCGCAATCATATCCATACGCTTTATGAGAAAGCGAAAAACGAAAAACCGACACTCTCCGGAAGCGGTTCCTCGTCCGTGTATCTAAAGCAAATAAGCGAAGTCAAAGAGGAGAAAAAAGATTTGTAGATTGCCACCTTAGCTCAGTTGGTAGAGCAACGCTTTTGTAAAGCGAAGGTCCTCGGTTCGAGTCCGAGAGGTGGCTCACTAGGTTTTACCTTATTGTCGCGTTGAAGACTTCCTTGGTTTTTTCCTCGAGTTTATTGTGCAAGCCGTTGACTTCGGTGTCCGTGAGCGTGCGGTCGAGTGAGCGGTAGGTAATCCGATATGCGTAACTTTTCTTGCCCTTGCCGAATTTTTTCTCGTTTTCATACGTATCGACTAAAGCCACTTCTTCGGCGAGATCGCCAACGATATCTCTTACGAGGTCGAAATAATTGTTCGGAGCGAATGTCGAATCGACGACAAATGAAATATCGCGGATGACAGGCGGATATTTGCTGACCTGGACGAATTTTGTTCCAAGCTTCAGTTGTTTTTTCACGCGCTCGTCATCCGACCAAAGGAGTCTAATGTCGGGGAGCTCCATTCCGAGGATAGCAAGGCGCTCAAGGCCAAAGCCGAATGCCCAGCCGTTGTATCCTTCGAGCCCAAAATTTTTAAGAACACTTTTTCGTGGCATGCCGCCGCCGAGGACTTCGAGCCATTTGCCGTTAAGCTCAACTTCGAGTTCGAGCGACGGGTCGGTGTAGGGAAACGTGTCCGTGTTGAAGCGGAAAACGACATCTTTGCCGAAGATACTTTTGACTATTTCCGAAAGAACGTTTTTCAAATCGTCGAGGACGAACAATTTTTTTTCGTCGGGCATAAGCAAAAGTCCGCCCATCTGGTGAAAAATATTCATATGACTTCTGTCTATCTCGTCTTTGCGGTAGACTTTGCCGTAACAGATGACTCCGAGAGGTTCTTTGTTTGCGATTTTCTTTTTGATTTCCGGCAATTGCAGATAGTAATACCACATCACCGTATCGTGCGTGCGCAAGATATTTTTTGTGTCGACATAGTACGTGTCCGAAGTGCTTCGTGCCGGGTGGTCGGGCGCGAAATTGAAAAGGTCGAAAGAAATATCCGCCGGCACGATTTCCGGAATAATGATATTGTCGAAATCTTTTACCACCGGCAGTTTCTTGGTTCGCTCGACAATTTCGTAAAGAGGACTTCCCGGCGTTCGCGAAAGGTCGCTCATGGCAAGGTAGCGTTTCATTCTCATCGCCTCCACGTCCTTGCGCTTGGCAAGTTCCGCGATGAGTTTCTTTTCCGCGTCCGTATTTATGTATATATCCACAGTCGTTCTAGTCTATTTAAAATAAGCCAAAAACTCAATAGCAGAGGCCGGAAAACAGTGATTTACGGAGTAGCTTTTATAGCTCATTTTTGCTATAATTTACCCATCAAAAGCCCTCGGGCTTGTTTAATTTATGGCTAAAGAAAAGGCCCAAAAAAGCGAACAGAAAAAGTCGTCATACGGAGCGGATTCAATCCAAGTTTTGGAAGGTCTGGAGCCTGTTCGGAAGCGTCCCGGAATGTACATCGGCACGACCGGTCCCGACGGTTTTCATCATCTCATCACTGAAATTTTCGACAACTCGCGCGACGAAGCCATGGGTGGATTCGCCAATGACATTGAAATAGTTTTGCTTCCGGGAAACCAGGTGCGTGTGACGGACAATGGTCGCGGCATTCCGACGGATATTCACAAACAGACGAAAGTTTCCGCTCTCGAAACGATCATGACGACGCTTCACGCCGGAGGCAAATTCGGCGGCGCGGACAGTAGTTATAAAGTTTCCGGCGGTCTCCACGGCGTCGGCGCATCGGTGGTGAACGCCCTTTCAAGTTACTGCAAAGTCGAAGTTGAGCGCGACGGAGGAAAATTTATGCAGGAATATTCCAAAGGCAAACGAAAGGCCGCGGTCAAAAGAGTCGGAGCAAGTAAGCTCCACGGCACTATCGTCACATTCGAACCGGACACGGAGATATTCGGACAGCAATCGTTTGATTTTTCCATTGTCGTCACGCACATGCGTCAGCAAGCGTATCTGGTGAAAGGCTTGCGGATTTCCGTCATCGACGCCCGCGGCTATCCGGGCTCGATAGACACCGATGGTATTTTTTATTTCCGCGAGCTTGGACTCGATGTGCCGAGCCAGACGTTTTATTTCGAAGGTGGACTCGTGTCACTCGTCAAATTTACCAACCATCTCCAAAAGCCGATTCACAAAAATATTTTTTACGTCGGGAAGAGTGCCGAGGGCGTCGAGCAGGTGGAAATCGCTTTGCAATACGTCGACGACGTAACGGCAAAGATTTTACCGTTCGCCAACAATATCTACAACGGCGAGGGTGGCACGCACGTCACGGGATTTAAAACCGCTCTCACGCGCACGCTCAATAATTACGCCAAGAAAAACGGCAACGGAAAGGAGGACGATACGTTCACCGGTGACGACGCCTTGGAAGGTCTCACGGCGGTGATTTCGGTCAAACTCCGCGAGATCCAATTTGAAGGCCAGACTAAGGCCAAGCTCGGCTCGATGGAAGCCCAGTCGGCGACGGCAACGGTCTTTGGCGAGGCATTTACGGCCTTTCTTGAGGAAAATCCGGACGATGCCAGGGCCATCGTCTCCAAGGTAGTTTTGGCGATGAAGGCCAGAAAAGCGGCGAAAGCCGCGAAAGATTCGATTCTTCGCAAAGGCGCACTTGAAGGCATGACGCTCCCGGGCAAACTCGCGGATTGCGAATCGAAGTCGGCGGAAGAGTCGGAACTCTTTATCGTGGAAGGAGACAGCGCCGGCGGTACGGCGAAAACCGGTCGTGACCGACGCACTCAAGCGATTCTCCCGCTTCGCGGCAAAATTCTAAACATCGAACGCGCCCGTCTCGACCGCATGCTCGGTTCGGAACAAATAAAAAATCTCGTCGTCGCCATCGGCACGGCGATAGGGGACACGTTCGATATCGCCAAGCTCCGCTATCACAAAATCATCATTGCCACCGATGCCGACGTCGATGGCGCACACATTCGCACACTGCTTCTGACTCTTTTCTACAGATATTTTAGACCGCTCCTCGACGGCGGATACATTTACATCGCCCAGCCGCCGCTTTATAAAGTGAAACGCGGCAAAGAAATTATGTATTTTTACAGCGAAGAGGAAAAAGTGAAAGTTCTCGGCAAAGACGAGATGCCTCTTGAAGAAAATATATCCGCCGACGAGGAGATAAGTGAAGATACAGACGAATCCGCCTCATCGGCGGATAAGGGTGCCAAAAAGGCGCCCAAGCTTCACGTCCAGCGTTACAAGGGCTTGGGCGAAATGAACAGCGAAGAACTCTGGGAGACGACGATGGATCAATCGCGCCGCGTGCTCAAGCAGGTGACCGTCAATGACGCGCAAGAAGCGGATAAAATTTTCGACATGCTCATGGGTACCGACGTGCCGGCAAGGAAGTCGTTCATCCAATCAAACGCGGGAAAAGCCAGAATAGATATTTAAGGACTTTACAAAAACGGGGAAGTTGATATCCTCTCTAAAAGACTTCCTTATGAAAACCTACATTCGCTACCGCGATTCTCTTATCAAGGAGTATGTGGATATCCACGCGCGATTTGTCTGCAGTCACAGCATTTCGCCCGAAGACAAATCTCGGATGGAAAAAATAGAGACCGAGCTTCGAATGAAACCGGAACAAGTCGTCGCCGCGGGCGAAACACTTCTCGACAGAAGAAAAGATATGTCTCAAGAAATGCCCGGCAAATGGATAGCTTGCTCATTCACGGAGCATGAAACAGCGGCTTAACAAGGCCGCTTTTTTTATTGCCATAAAATTACTTGACAACATAAATGTATCTGCTATAATGGGGGCAGGAAAGATTAGTTCTTTCCAATGGCATGCTGACGGCCCTATCAATGGTCAGCTGTGAGACTACGCAGTTAGTCACTGTGTACCCCGAACATTAAAATACGGGGGTAACGAAGGACATACGATGATCTCATTCATCTATGCAGGCGAGAGGATACAGATTCCGATCGCCGAACTTCAAGCGTTTTGGGAATCAGTGAGGAACTGATGCCCATAAACCACAAAGGGCTCTCTGCAAGAGGCCCTTTTTCTGTCCTTAGACAAAAAAGAATAAAGGAGAAAAATGTATAAGCTCAACCTCGATCTAACCAATCGCGACCTCTACAGAGGTTGCGAGATAACCGAGTTTGAGCCCAAAAGGTTCAGACTCGTCACACCCGACGATTCCGCGACGGTAATAGTCGCGGCAAATCTCATAGAAATCCTAAAAATGATACCGGAGTCCAACCGAGACGAACTCGTCTTGACGGGAACCGGACCGGAGATAATCCGGATGACAGTCCAGTCGATACTTCAGCCGGCTTTCAAAAAGCTGACTCGTCACGACGGACGCAAGAAAACAACAATAGAAATTCCCCAGCCACCGGACGACCACGACGGCGAACCGGAATAAAAAGCCACCAACTACAAAGTTCGGTGGCTTATTTTTTGTCTTTTATTTCTTTTGTGAGCAAAGTGGTCGCTTCTTCGAGAGTCTTCTCGCCGATTTTTCCTTTGTCGCGGGATTCGAGCGTGACGACGCCTTTTTCCATATCTTTATCTCCGATGATTATGGTGTAGGGGATTTTCATATCCTTTGCCTCGCGGATTTTCTTTCCGAAATTTACGTCACTTAAGTCTGTATCCACCCGGATTCCGGATTTCTTGAGATGCGCGCCGATTTCTTCGGCTTTGGCGAAATTGGATTCTTTGACCGGAGCGATTTTGACCTGGACGGGCGAAAGCCAAAGAGGGAAATTGCCCGCATAATGCTCGATGAGGATTCCCATAAAGCGTTCAAACGATCCGAATATGGCGACGTGCAGGACGACGACACGGTGACGTCTGCCGTCTTCTCCGGTGTAATCCATTTCAAAATTTTCCGGCTGATTGAAATCAAGCTGAATCGTCGTCAGTTGCCACTCTCGTCCGAGGGAATCTTTGACTTTGATGTCAATTTTCGGACCGTAAAAAGCCGCTTCTCCTTCTTCGACGCTGTAGGGAACACCCCATTTTTTCACTTCGTCGACGAGAATTTTCTCGGCTTTCTGCCACACGTCGTCTCCGCCGAAATATTTCTCTTTATTTTTCGGGTCGCGGGTGGAAACCTCGACTTTGTAGTTGTTGAATCCAAACAGTGCATAAGTTTTCTGCATCAGTCCGAGAATCATTTTGATTTCCGATTCTATTTGGTCGGGCCGGATGAAATGGTGCGTGTCGTCTTGGGTCAGGTTTTTTACGCGCAAAAGTCCGGATAGTTCGCCGCTTTTCTCGTTTCGATAGACGGTGGTGTTTTCCGCGAGCCGCAAAGGCAAATCCCTATAGCTGTGCGGCTCGGCGTTGTATATTTCGAAATGATGTGGGCAATTCATAGCTTTCATCACGAACTCCTCACCGTTCTCGTCTTTCATTATCGGCATCATGGCGCCGTATTTTCCCATGTGTCCGCTTTTTATGTAGAGCTCTTTTTTGGCAATATGGGGAATGGTGACGAACGAATAACCGAGTTTTTCTTTTTCGTCGCGAATGAACCGTTCGAGTTCCGTGCGAATGATGTTGCCTTTGGGTAAATACATGGGCAATCCTTTGCCGACCAAATCTGATACGACGAAAAGTCCGAGCTCTTTTCCGAGTTTTTTGTGGTCGCGTTTCTTTGCCTCTTCTTCCATTGCCAAATACTCTTCGAGTTCTTTCTTACTCGCGAAAGCCAAACCATATATGCGCGTGAGCATGGCGTTCTTCTCGTCTCCGCGCCAATACGCTCCGGCAACGCGCGAGAGTTTAAATGAATCAGGCGCGATTTCCTCGGAAGGATTTTCTACGTGACCTCCACGACAGAGGTCTTCGAAATTTCCGACTTTGTAGAAAGTTATTTTTTCGCCCTTGGAAATGATTTCATCGATTAGTTCGTGCTTGTACACATTCTCTCCTGCCCAGCTTTTAGCTTCATCGACAGAGACTTCTCTATGTG
>CAYZCB010000021.1:0-7934 GCA_964476815.1 uncultured Candidatus Saccharibacteria bacterium | reverse complement strand
TTGCCGACCATTTTCGACATACCGAGCCAACGTTTCAAAATTTCTTGGTCTTTGTAGTTTTCGTTTAGGCCTTCGAGATGGCGAAGGAAGGATTCGATGAATTCAGACTCCGGAATGATGTCCTCGTCCTTGAGACCTTTGTAGACTTTGCGGAGAGCCTCTTCGATTTTCTTGGCGTGCGTGTCGTCGAGATGCCAACGATGATGGAAATCGTCGTCTTCTTTCTGACGTTTGAAAGCCCGACCAAGAATGAGAAGAAAATAAATATGATTTTGAATGCCTTGGTCTTTGGAAACGCTGTCGAGCAAATCTTCTTCGGCAATGATGCCGCCGAGAGCATTGAGGTGTTTCTCGAGTTCAGAAAAAGCCGCGATGGCTTCCGAATATTCCTTAGATTTTTGTATGTTGGCGATGGCGTAGTTCTCTATCTGGCGGACGCGTTCTCGCGTGATGCCATAACCCTTGCCGATGGCATCGAGAGTCATTTTTTCCGTGCTTCCCCCCAGGCCGTAGCGCTTGGTGATGACGTCGCGGGCACGCACCGGAAGCGCCTTGAGAAGGTTCTTGACTATAACTTTGGGTTTGAACGAGAGATTTGTCGCCATATAAATACTTGATAATCTATTAATAATACTGTAATCGCCAAATACTTGATACAAAGTCAATACTATGCGGTATTATTTTTTTGTCAATACCGTGTCAAGGATTACGCCGGGACGATAAAGTTTATAATCTTGCCTTTGACGTAAATAATTTTGCTCGGAGTCTTGCCGGAAAGCCACTTACCTGTCTCGGGCGCCGCCACGGCGGCCGCCGTGGCGGCGCTTTGGTCCGCGTCCGCGGCAATTTCTATAACCGCGCGGACCTTGCCGTTTATTTGAACGGCGATTTTGACGTTTGCGTCTTTGACGAGATTCTCGTCCCAGACCGGCCAATCCGAAACATGAACGGACTTTTTGTTGCCGAGAGAATGCCAGATTTCTTCGGCGACGTGCGGAGCAAACGGCGCAAGGAGTTTGAGATACGTCTCGAAATCGGCACGAGAAACGGTCGGCTCTTTATCAAAAGCATTTTGCAAAATCATAAGAGAGCTTACCGCCGTGTTGAAATGCATACCCGCAATATCTTCCGTGACTTTTTTAATCGTTTTGTTTAGAAGAGCCGGAAAAGTGCCTACCGGTAAGCGTGTAGTCTTAGCCCGCTCCGACGGGCGCACAAGCGAGCCGGCAGGCACTTTTCCGGCGACTTTCTCTTGCGACTTCCACACGCGCTCGATAAATCTGCGCGAGCCGATCATACCGTCGGTCGACCACGATATCATCTGGTCAAACGGCCCCATAAACATTTCGTAGACGCGGAGCGTGTCGGCGCCGTAGGTCTCCACGATTTCGTCCGGATTTATGACGTTACCAAAACGCTTGGACATTTTCTTGCCATCCTCACCCATGATGAGTCCGACGGATTGAAGTTTCTTGAACGGTTCAAGCGTCGACACGACACCGATGTCATAGAGAAACTTGTGCCAGAAGCGCGCGTAAATGAGATGCCGCGTCGCGTGTTCGGCGCCGCCAACGTAAAAGTCGACTTCGTTCCAATATTTTTCCTTTTTCGGGTCGACGAGATGCTTCGAATCTTTCGGGTCCATATAGCGCAAGTAATACCAAGAGCTTCCCGCCCACTGCGGCATGGTGTTCGTCTCGCGTTTGAGAATATGTTGTGCTCCAATTACACGATGTATGTCTTTGAAATCTTTAAGAATCTGGTCATCTGATAAGACTTCGTTCAATCTTTCGTAGCCAAGATAGCCCCATGCGCAGCCGATAATCTTTGAACGGTCAAGAAGATTTTCCAATTCGTACACATCTGCTTTAGTGTCCGTAAAATAATAGATATCTTTCACGCTGACCCCCCAATCCGCACAAATTTTTTCAATTTTTTCTTCTTTGGAATGATCGTCCTCCCAACTTAAGATATGGCTAAACTTCATGCCAGATTTTTTAAGTGGCGGCAACACATATTTATTTGAACCAGACGAAACAACTGCGCATTTTGCATTTTTATATTTCTTTACTTCTCTAACAAACTCCATAAAAAGAGATGGATTTTGTTTGGCAATTTCTATACCTAGGACATTTACATATTCATTATCAAGACGAATCTTTTCAGGAGTCCTTTCCGAGTTACGCGTATGATCCGGTGTGGCATTGAAATATTTCAAGAATTCTGTAATAGCTTCTTTTTCCGTTGCAACATTTCCCATTTTTACCCGAGCTTTTATTGCAGCATTCCACGTGTCACCAAGTACTCCATCGAAATCAAAAATAAAATATTTTTTTTCGTTTTAGGCTTTCACATTCACCCATTTGGCAATATCGGCAAGCGGCGACTCCCCCGTTCCGGTCGGTTCGTAGTATTTCACTTCTGGCAGTACGATCGGCAAATCTTTTTCTGGAACGGGAATAATTTTATCTCCATCATGAAGGACGGGAATCGGCTCGCCCCAATACCTTTGGCGTGAGAAAACCCAATCCTTCAATCGATATTTCGTCACCCAAATGCCTCCGGCAAATTCGGTGATTTCTTTCATTATCTCTGCCGAATCCTTGCCGGAGAATTTATCGGAATTGGCCAAGATTCCTTCGTCGACAAAAGCAAAATCGCCTTTGTTCAAAAGTTCAAGTAAAAACTCCCCTTCAAAAACCGTAAAGAAATTTTTCAATTCATTTTTCTTTTTCCAAAGAATTTCGTGAAGCGAAGCTTCTTTCTCGTCCACTTTTTCGCGTTCTTCGTTTTCCAAATCGAAAAACACGAACTGGAAATGCGCGTGGCGATTTTCCTTTTTTACGCGGTGGTAGAAAAAAGTATTTATGGCTATCGGTGAAATTTTCACGAAACGCAGGTTTTTGTAGCCGGTTTCCTCCAAAGCTTCCCTTCTCGCCGCGATTACGATATCTTCGCCGTCCTCGATGCCACCCGTGACCAAGCCGTGCATTGAAATACCTTTCCAGCTCACGCACATATACGTATCGTCTTTGGGGTTTCGCACAATCACGCAGACGGCGTTTCTCTTAACGAAAGGAAGGCCTGGGAGGACGACCCCGTCGCCTTTGACGCCGATAAATTTCGGCTCGATGACGTATTTAATCGGCAGTTTAAATTTTTTGGCGAATTCGAAATCCCTGTCGTCGTGCGCCGGCACCGCCATCACCGCTCCCGTGCCGTAACCGGCAAGAACGTAATCCGCGACGAATACAGGAACTTCCTCGCCGTTTACCGGATTGACGACTTTGACTCCCTTTAATTCAACACCCGTTTTTTCTTTTTTTGCGTCGGTACGCTCGATTTCGGTCTTGATGCGCGCTTCGGCAACGTATTTCACGACTTCCTTTTCGTTTTCGACGATCTTCAAAAGCTTATTCACAAGCTCATGCTCGGGCGAAAGAACGACGTACGTCACGCCGAAAAGCGTATCGGGACGAGTGGTGAAAACTTTTATTTTCTCGGTTTGATTTTTTATGGCAAAATCGATTTCCGCGCCTTCGGAGCGTCCTATCCAATTTCTCTGACTCTCTTTTATATGCTCCGGCCAATCGAGATATTCCAAATCGGAAAGTAGGCGGTCGGCGTAGTCGGTAATTTTTAAAACCCACTGACGCATCGGCTTCTTTTCCACTGGCGTGCCGCAGCGTTCGCAGCGGCCGTCTTCGACGTCTTCGTTCGCAAGACCGGTCTTGCACGACGGACACCAATTTATCGGCTCGTAGGATTCGTAGGCCAAGCCTTTTTGAAGCATTTGGAGGAAAATCCATTGCGTCCATTTGTAATATTTCGGGTCGGTAGTGTTGATTTCTCTATTCCAATCATAATCAAAGCCGAGAATCTTCAACTGTTTTTTGTAACGGGCGACGTTTTTCGCCACGGCAATTTGCGGATTGGTCTTCATCTTTATGGCGTAATTCTCCGCCGGCAGTCCGAAAGCGTCGAAACCCATCGGGTGAAGGACGTTGTATCCTTGCATCCTTTTCATCCTCGAGACAACGTCGGTCGCGATGTAACCTTTCGGATGTCCAACGTGAAGACCTTCGCCCGAAGGATACGGAAACATATCGAGCGCGTAAAATTTCGACTTCTTCGAACCGTCTTTGGCGGCGTAGATGTTTTTCTTTGCCCAATCAGTCTGCCATTTTTTTTCTATTTTCTTATGGTCGTAGTGTTTCATTTTTAAATTTTCGCAGAGCAAGATATATGAGAGCAATGAGGGCGATGCCGAGAATGACGACTCTCATCCAGCCGTAAGCCGAGGACCAGTAGCGGAAAGACGCAATGACGAGCGAAAAAATTCCCGAAAGAGAAAATGCCGAACCGAGAACGGTGTTCCCCTTCAAGAAAAAACTTACAATGATGAGTAGGACGCCGATAGAAACAAGCGTGACGAAAACTTTCGCCTGAAAATTATTCTCCGCGGTAGTGTAATTGTTCGAGCAGACGATGTTCGCCGAAGGCGATGTGATCTCGGTCTGTGTGCAAAAATCGTTGTACTGCGGTTCCTGATAGACAAGCGACAGAGAATAATTGATGAACATATTGGCGACGATAACGATGCCGATAATCACCGACCATTTGAGAATTTTTGATTGAGATTGCATAGGCAAAGTGTATCACGAAAAAGCGCCGCAGAAAGTATTTTTTCGCTTGTGCGCTTCGCTCCGACTTACGCGCTAAAAAATACTTTCTGCGGCGCTTTTTTTCCGTATTACATCTTCGGCGCCGACGACGAATCGCACTCCTTACAGCTCTTCTTGTGAGTGAAGAGGAGGACGATCGCCGAGATTCCGACAAGAACATAGACGAGTGCCTCGATGCTCGGCCATGAGCCGAGAAGGAGGTTGACGACGTTCCAATTGCCGCCAAACCAACTCCCTAGTCCGACGAGTCCCCAGTTGAGACCGCCAACGACGAGAAGAATAAATGAAATCTTATGGGTTGCTCTCATTTTTCGCAAAAATTAAACGAATAATGTATACGACTTACGCTACATATTTTATCATTTTGGCAAGAGCTCGACTTTTTGAGTTATCCACTACTTCAAGTCGTCCAAACTGCGGATTTCATTGGCTATTATCCGCTCGGCTTCGGTCAGATTCGAGCCGAATTTCTTGAGGAAAATCTCCTCTTCTTTGGTAAGCGCGCGCTTGGTTTCGGCTTTGAGCAAGAGACGAATGTGCTCATTGACGTCTTCTTTGAGAAGGTCAAACGAACGGTGAAGAATGTCTTCCGCCTGACTGACTTCTTTCCTGACTCTTTTCTTGAGCGTGCTGACTCTCTTTATAATTCTCAAAAAGAGTCCGATAAGGAGAGCGAGGACGACGACCGCGATGAGAGCGAGAGAAAGATAGTTGATGATGAACTCGCCGATTTGCAAAAGTGTGTCTTGACCAAAGAAATTCCACGAAGTGGATGTCGCCGTCGTCGCGGGAGCCACGGCGGCGGCGGCGACAGTGAAGTTTGCCGTGGCGACGGTGGAATTGCCCGCCATGTCGAAAGCGGTAACGATAAGCGCGTGGTTGCCTGCCGTCTGAGACGGCAAAGAGTACGACGGATCGATGTCGCTCGGCGAGACGGTAAACGGCGTCTGGTTGTCGATTTGGAGAGAATAATGGTCGATGCCGGACAAAGCGTCGGTAGCTTTGAAAGCGACCGTCTCAACCGAAGTCGACGACGTGGCGCCGTTCGGGAAAGAAATCGTAAACGGATCCGAAGGCACGGTGTCTATGCCGAATTTGTAATGGGTGACGGCTCCCCAGCCGTACTGGTTTTGGAGTTGTACGTGGAAATAATAGACACCGTCGGAAAGGGCGGAGAGCGTTTTCGTCGAAATCGGCGAACTGTAGAGGACTGTCGGCGCCGACAACGGATTCTTGTCGTAGAGAAGTCTAACCGCCATTATGTCGGAAGACACCGGCCACGAGAAAGAGGGACTCGACGTTGCGCCCCAACCGTCCGGACTCGGGTTGGTCTCTGAACTTACCCCTGGAGCGGAGGGAGTAAGCGAACTTGCCGCGGGAGCGGCCGACGAGACGATCGAAATGGTCGCGCCGTTCATACCGGAAAGAATGTTTGTGCCGTTGCCGTCGTTCGCCAAGACCGAGCCGACAGAAAACGAAAGAGGGTTTTGTCCCGGCGCTTCCGACAAGAACGTGATGGTGATGATGTCGCCCGCCGGACCGGAGAATCCCGGGCTGAGCACGACGCCTTCGAAATCTATGGTACCGTCAACGTTTGAAAATGTCGGCTGTGTCGCCCAAAAATTGACGATGGAAGAATTTTCTGAAATCGAAACGACTTTTGCCGTCGAAGGATAAAAAGAAATGCTGCCCGAAACGGCGTTGATGGATTGCCCTCCGCTGTCGACCATGACGTTTTCCGTAAACTTCTGGCCGACGGTATACTGACCGGTCGACGGAGAAATATAAAGCGTCGCGGCATTTGCCGCGGTCGAAAGCGAAAAGATTCCCAACGCGAAAAAGAGCGCGAGAGAAAAAGACGCGAGATGTATGTTACGCAATCTTGCCTTTCCTCTTGATTCGAATGACGACATATAAAAGAAAGATAGATATAAGTATAATCCAAAACGCGCCGTTTTCATACAATGGCCGTGGGTTTCGCGGAGCCAGAGTTTCGAGACGAACATTACCCGCGGCATCAACGGCTTTGACGTCGATAACGCTTCCGAGGGACTGGTCGGTCAGAAGATATGGACTCTCGGCGCTCTTCCAAGCTTCGGGAAAGAGCGACCAAAAAATACCAGGGGCTCGTTCGGCGACTTCATAGGAAGAAATGCCGGTACCTTTGCCTTCCGTCGAAAACGCGACGAACCACTGTCCGTTGAAAAGGCTTTCGTCTTTGCCCACTTCCGGAGTAAACGCTTCGGGCGGCGTAGCTCTTTCGACTGCGGGGGTGACGCTTTCGTTTTTAAGCGCTTCGGGGAAAACGAGATTTTGAAACGAAAGCGTGTCGGGCGTCGCGTTGCCGTCGGAAAGATATGCCTCGGTCGCCGACGACACGAAAGACACAGTCGAGACCGCGGAAGGATCGACAACTGAGCAATCGACGGAGAGAAGCGAAAGATTGAAACCGTCCACGCCGCCCGGTATGAGACCGGAGAAAGAGAGTGTGCGCGACGAGGAGTCCCACACGGGTTTGTCTATCCAGAAATTAACAATCGATTGTGCCGTGTCGATATTCGTCGGCTCGATATTTTTCGGGAAAAGAACGCTCACGCTCACCGTATTAACCGGCTTGTCCGAATCCATAAGCACGGTAACGGAAAGAGAGTTTTGTGTCGTCGTGGCGGATGTCTGCGCCGAAAGATGAAACGACGTGGCGGCGAAAGAAATCGCGGGCAAAAGAAATGCCGCGAGTAAAATAGCGAGACAGAGCGCGGGGTCGATTCTTTTTAATGTGGTGTTTTGGTACGACATATGATTAGCCTGTCCAATAATACGCCATAATACTGAAGTCAGTCAGGTCAACGGCATTGGCTCCGTCGAGAAGGACTTTCGCCGGCGGATTCGCCCGACGATACCAGTAGTCAAGTATGGAAAAGTCGACGAGATTGACTTTGCCGTCGAGGTTCAAGTCGCCTTTGAGAACGGAAGGCGGTTTGGCGGCGACGTTTTCGTCGCCGACGCTAAAAGCGACGCTTGAGCCATACGAAGACACTTCGGATGACGTCGCCGCGCTGTCTTTCGCCGAGTGAGAACCCATTTCGAGAGGCGCGGTGTTGAAAGAATATTCGTAAATACCGTTTTTGTCCGCCATCGTCTGGGCGAATTCCTCAACCGAAGAATTGACGGAAATGGTTATTTGGCTGCCGGGAAACGTCTGACCGAAAAAAGTAATCGGGTCGCCCTGTTTGACTTCGCTTTTGTCGG
>CAYZCB010000020.1:0-8413 GCA_964476815.1 uncultured Candidatus Saccharibacteria bacterium | reverse complement strand
ATCCGGCAAAAGATGAAAGCTACGGGAACCATCCTCTGGATCACCGTCCACGAGGAAAATCCGGAGCTTACGCCGATTCCGCATCTCACCATCAGGAAAGGATGGAAGATTGTCTCCTGTCCCGAAGCTATTTCGATAGAGGATGTCGTGGACGAAGTCTTGCGGCTAATCACGGTGAAAAGCCCGAACGGACTTCACGGCAAGAACTGACCAACCGACTCCGACAGATTCAAGGTCCGCGCAGAAATGTGCGGGCTTTTTTATATACTTATTTCACGCTGACGATATTTTTGATTTTCGTTCTGCCGTTAAATCCGAGTTTGCGTTTCGTGGAGAAAGACACGATGCCGGGCTTTGCGGCGTAGATAGTGAAGTCGCGGCCGAGAGCGGTGTTTTTGCCCGCGAGAGTATTCAAACCTTCTTGGCGGATGATGATAGAGCCGATTTTCGCCGTTTCGCCAGCATAAAGCTTCACCCCGAGGTATCGTGGGTTACTATCGCGTCCGTTTTTGACTGTTCCGCCGGCTTTTTTAGTTGCCATATTTGTTTATAATTAGGTCCTATGAGATTAACTGAAAGCCTGAAAAAAATCAAGTCTTTGGCGACATTTCTAACCAGAAAGGATATTTACCTCGCACTCATTATTGTTTTCGTCGGACTCGCGTCTTTTTGCCTCGGAGCCTTGTGGCAAAAAGACGCAAGCCGGCCCGATATTACTATCCAAAACGCCGCTTCTGCAAACTTGGCGGTAGGCGAGGAGGGAAGTACTACAGACGCTTACGTCGGCTCTTATACGAGCAAAATCTATCGTTTAACGACCTGTCCAGGGGTAAATGTGATAAGTGTGGATAACAAGGTCTATTTTGCCTCCAAAGCGGATGCCGAGGCGGCCGGATATATAGCCGCAAAGAACTGCAAGATGTAAAAATATGGCTCAAAAATGGGGTATTGACGACTATTCGTTTTCATTACCAAATATTGACAAAAAAAGGTCCGTATGCTAAGCTTGGCGTAGCCAGAGCGAGCCTCTGGTCTTTCTTTTTTAAGGGCTATTCTTTCAAAGACGCAAGTCGACAAGGAATATCTTTAGAAAAATCCTTCTTTGAAATTATGATCGGTCTTACAACAGGACTCTTTATGCTCGCGTCGGCAACAATGCCGATGCCACTTAATGCCATGGCTATTGCTCCGGCAGGGGTGACGAGTGTCGAGAGTTCGACTTCAACTGACGCGAAATCGGCAACGACTACCACACTAGCGCTTCAAGATTTCAAGACTCTCGAAGAGTACGTCCGAGCGTATTTTAAAGATACGCCGGAGCTCGCAGAGATCGCGAAATGCGAATCAAACTTCAGACAATACGATGCAAACGGTGCCATCCTCAAGGGAACAATCAACAAGGGTGACATCGGCATCATGCAGATCAACAAGTATTACAACGGAGACAACGCGGAAAAACTCGGCTACGACATTTACACGATAGAAGGCAACCTCGCTTACGCGAAAGTCCTCTACGATAAATTCGGAACCGACCCGTGGTCAAGCTCGCAAAAGTGCTGGGAAAGTAAAATCGTTGCGATGAAGCAATAAACGCAATAACAAAAAAACCGCCTTAAGGCGGTTTTTTTGTTGTGGGGAATAGCGGAGGGCTATTATATATGAGTGTCGCACAATGTGTGTTTGCGGTAGTTTAGCTCTATGGGAACTAAACTGCCTAAAACATGACGCAATTGTTCATTACTGCGTTGATGCCGGCGGAGAGATTTGATTCAAGTTCGGCGTGTTTTGACCAACTTTGATGTTCTGTATGCCCTGCATGAATGCGTTCCACAAGGCCGATCCTGCCATGTTCCAGAGATAGTTGAACGGCTGGGATAGATAGTTGTCCCAGACATAGGTCACGCCGCCCCACACGTACGATGTGTTGCTTTGGCCCGTCGGCGAATTCACGACTTGCTGGATGTTAATGCCGAAATAACTCAAAACGAGGATGAGAATAATAAAAATTATAATCCATTTAATCATGATTGAAGTATAGCAAAATCTCCGGAGAAATTATTTTGTTTATGCACAGAGCTTGACAGCGTGTTCTATTCGTGAGATTGCTGTTTTCTTTCCGAGAATGACGGAGAGCGTAAACGGGTCCGGCGACTTGTCCTTGCCCGAGAGCGCGAAGCGCAGGGGCCAGAGGACGCTGCCTCGGCCTTCGGCTTCGGCGTAAGGCCAGATGGCCGATTTGATTTTCTCGGCAGTAAAATCTTTTTCAGGGATTTTTTCGAGAAGCTCGGCAACAGCCAAGAGACGCTTTTTGGCCGCGGACAAGTCCCCTTCGCCTTTCCATAAAAGTTTTTCCGGAGCAAATGTCGGCTCTTCGAAATAAAAAACAAGTTCGCCATTTTTCATCATTTCTTTGATGTCGCCGAACGTTTCGATGCGCTCGATGACGTTCGGCGTGATGCGTTTTATGATATCGCCGCTTTTGCCCGTCCACTTCCCCACCTCTTTTTCCTGCGCGGCACGCGACATCATTTTAATGTGTTCTTTATTCACCCAGCGAAGTTTCTCTTCGGAAAATATCGCGCCGGATTTCTGCACGCGTTCGAGAGAAAAATCTTTTATGAGTTCCTTCTTTGAAAAAATCTCCTGCTCGGTTCCCGGATTCCAACCGACAAGAGCCATGTAGTTGATTAAAGCGTCTGGGAGAAATCCCATATCGCGGTAGTCGGTAACGGCTTTTGCGCCGTGGCGTTTCGAAAGTTTCGAGCGGTCGGCAGCAAGCACGAGCGGCAGATGAGCGTAGGCCGGCACGGGCAGCCCCAGAGCTTCATACAAAAGCAAATGCCGCGGAGTGTTTGAAACGTGATCTTCGCCGCGGATGATATGCGTCACGCCAGAATATGCGTCGTCAACAACAACGGCAAAGTGAAAGACTGGTTCATCGAGGCTCTTGGCGATGATGAAGTCGCCGAGTTCCGTCGTGTCGAACTCCACCGTGCCGCGGATAATGTCTTTCCACGAAACTTTTCGGTTTGGATTTCTGAAACGGATAACTTCGGCGCGGTCGCCCTCTTTTTCGATTTTTTCTTTCGAAACATAGGCTTTGTCTTCGGCAATCAGTTTCTCAAGCGCCGCTTTGTGCGCGCCGGCGCGACCGGACTGTTTGTACATAACATCGTATTCGAGACCGAGCCAATCGAGACTGTCGATGATATTTTCTTCGTATTCTTTCTTCGAACGAAGCTTGTCCGTATCTTCGACGCGCAGGATAAACTTGCCTTTGTTTTGCCGAGCGAACAGGTACGAGAAAACCGCCGTGCGATATGCGCCGGCATGGAGCAGTCCCGTCGGCGACGGAGCGAAACGCGTCACGATGTTTTGAAGCGAAGTCATATTAGGATTCGTGCGTGAGGGCAATGTTGATAATCTCGCGGGCGATTTTGTCGGCGGCGTCGCGCACGGCAAAAGCTTTCGTCGAAGCAATCATCTTTGACGATATCGCCGAATTGTTCAAAATTCGTCTGATTTCGGCAAGCAAGACGTGCGGCGTGAGATTCGTTTCCTCGATGACGGAACAGGCGCCTGTCGCGGCGTAAGCGAAAGCGTTTGACGTCTGGTCGTGGCTGACTTCTTCCGGAATGGGAATGATAATCGACGGCTTTTTCCAGAGAGCGATTTCGAATATCGCCGAGCCGGCGCGCGAGATGACAATCGAAGACGCGCCGGCGGCCATGCGAAGCGCGAGAACGTTTAGGTACGCGAGTGGCTTGTAGCGATTCTTTCGCGGATTGTCCTTGAGCACCACATCGGCCGTCTGCGACACGCTTTCGAAATTGGTTTTGCCCGTTTGATGGATGACGCCGTAGTTCTCGACTATGTCCGGCAAAATGTCGATGATGCTTTCGTTTATTTTTTGGGAACCTTGAGAGCCACTGAGAATGAAAATGACCGGCTCGGGCGTATCGAGACCGAAAAATTTACCGGGGTCAGTCGTAATCGGGTCCATTATTTCCGGACGAACGGGATTGCCCGTGTGGGCGACTTTGCCAGCCGGAAAAAATTGCGCCGCCGATTCGTAGGAGACGGCGATGCGTTTTGCGAACTTGCCTGCCCACGCGTTGACCCTGCCTGGTTTCGAATCTGATTCGTGAATGACAACGGGAATGCGCAACAGCCGCGCGGCGAAAAGCGCCGGGAAGCTCCCATAGCCGCCTTTGCCGAAAACAACGTCCGGATAAATCGACCAAACGTCAATGATGGCTTTGACGACACCGACGGCAGTTTTGAAAAAATCGAAAAAGTTTTTTACGGAAAAATAATTACGAATCTTTCCCGCGTACGAACGCTTGAAAAGAATATTATTCTCGAAAAGCAGACGTTCGTCGTAAGGCGACGGCGCCATAAAATACATCTCCGCGTCGACGAATTTCTCGTCTTTGACTATCTTTTTGAGCGATTCGGCAACGGCGATAATCGGATAGAAATGACCGCCCGATCCCCCGCCTGCAAGCAATATTTTCATAGGAAAAATTATAACATAGGGCGGAAATCGCGATTTCCGCCCTTATTTCACGGTAGAGAAACGGGAAACATTAAATATTATTCCGACTTCAACAAAAAGAAGTAGAAGCGCGGTTCCGCCCTGCGAGACGAACGGAAGCGGAATTCCCGAGAGAGGCAAAAGCCCGATCATCGCGCCGATGTTGACAAACGCTTGGATAAAAATGTACGACGCGATGCCGACGACGAGGTATGAACCGAAAGAACGGTCCGCGGCTCGAGCGATTTTGAGTGCGCGCATGACGAAAAACATAAAAAGCCCAAGAAGCGCCACGCTGCCGATAAAGCCAAACTCCTCCGCCGCGACGGCAAATATCGAATCGCCGACGGGCTCCGGCAAGTCGCCGAATTTTTGAATGCTTTGCCCGAGTCCCCTGCCAACAACACCGCCAGAACCGACGGCGATGAGCGACTGCTGGATTTGATAACTTGCGGTGAGAGAATTTGCCGAAGGATTGAGATATGTTTCGATGCGTTGCATGACGTAG
Organism: uncultured Candidatus Saccharibacteria bacterium; assembly: GCA_964476815.1. Lineage (GTDB taxonomy): Bacteria > Patescibacteriota > Minisyncoccia > Phycocordibacterales > UBA6065 > DATKHE01. The sequence goes on along the minus strand of CAYZCB010000020.1, from coordinate 3,368 downwards.
GGACGAAGAAACGCGATCGAGCCGAGCAAAACGACGCCGATGACGACAAGCGTGGCGATGTGCGAGAGTTTGCCGCCGGCACCGAAATACATAAAGAAAAGCGATGTGGCGATGACGAAGAAGGTGTCCGTGTCTTTTTGGAAAAGACAAAGCGTGGCGACAATAGCGATGAGAACGACCGTGGGCAAAAGTCCGAAGCGCCACGTCTCGACTTCGTCTTTGACGCCCGCGAGCCACGCGGCGAAGTAAATGATGGCGCCAATTTTCAAAAGTTCGGATGGCTGGAAAGAAAACGAACCGAGATTAAGCCAGCGAACGGCACCACCGTATTCAAGTCCGAAATGAGGAACGAAGAGCAAGAGATTGACAAATACCGCACCGATAAAAAAATACAGAGACCAGCGACGCCATTTTTTGTAATCAATGCGGGAAAAGACCCACATAAGGAAAAGTCCGGGTAGAAACGCGAAGAAAATCTGTTTGAGGGCTATCGAACTGAAATACGATGTGCCGCGCTCAAGAAATCCGAGCGCGGCGGAGAGAAAAATGACAATACCGACGAAACTCAAAATCAAAGTGGAAACGAGAAGCTGTCTGTCGATCTTACCTTCGGTTTTCATTCTCCTATTGTAGCAAATCCCGAGGCAGCGGAATCATTTTCCGGCAAGTTTCGTGACAGTCGCTTTAACAAGCGCTTCCATATCCGTAAATCTGCCATCGTACGAAGAGTCAAGAACGACAATTTCCACCGGATGCATAAGACCGGCGTCGAACATTACGGAAAGATTGCCGCCGGCGAGGTCCGTGTTCCCCGTTTTCGAGACAATGGCGCCGGGAATCTGAGGGAGTGCTTCATCGGTATTTTCGACATTATGTTTGATGAGATTTGAAGAGACAGTAATGTCCGCGGCGGGTGTGGCGGAGAGAAGTTCAGGATAATTTTTGTATATGTACGCGATAAGAGTCGCCACGTCCTTGGCCGAACCGTAGCCGCCGGACGTCGTGGCGCTCACGTCGAGTCCGGATGGATTGAAAAAATACATATCGGAAAGACCGATGGAGCGAACGGTCTTGTTCATCTCATCGACGAAAACTTGTTCCGGATTTTCCGTCGTCGTAGTCGCGAAAAATGCCCCGGCGACGGAGGCAATAGCGTCAATGCCGTCATTTGAAGACGTCACGAGCGTGAAATCGATAAGCTTGTCGAGACTCCACGTCTCGCCGGGATCGAGACCGTTGTCGTCCCCCTCCGTAATCGGCACTGCCGTTTCGGGAGGAAGATTTTCTCCGGCGACAAGCACCGAAACAAGTTTGGTCAAAGACGCCAAAGGCAAAACTTCGTCTGGATTTTTTTGAAAAAGCACTTTATTGTTGGTCAAATCAACGATGTAAACGGATTTCGCTTCCAAAGCAAGTTTAAGAAAAGGGTCGGTCGAAGTCGCCACCGTGGATTGTCCTTGTGTGAAGAAAATCATGCGGCCACCGCGCGAAATAGAAACCGCGAGAGCGGCGACGAGGATTGCAAGGACGGAGAGTCCGACAAGGACGTGTATTTTTCTCTTGAGTAAAAAATTCATTCGACGGGCGCTTCTTCGAATTTCTGAAACGCTTCTTTTACCTTATCAAACTCCGGCAGTTCTTCAAGTTTTTTCACGCCGAGATGGGCCAAAAGGTCGGTCGTCGGCGTGTAGAGGAATCCGCGACCGCCGTCGACTTGCCGTTCGATGAGTCCGCGAATGAGCAAATTGCGCAAAATGAAAGACGAATTGACGCCGCGAATGTAATCGATTTCGCTTCTTTTGGCTTTGCCTTTATAAAGAATGACGGCAATCGTTTCGAGGCCGGCCTTACCCAAATCCCGAGACAGCTCTTCTTTTGTGAGCGTTTCGATAAGATCCGAGACGGACGGCGCCGTGCGAAGCTCCACTTCATCGCCGTTTCGAATAAGGGCTATACCGCGAGACGAGAGAGAATTTTCCAATTCCGAAAGCGCCGAGGCGATTTCCTCTTCTGTCACTTTTAAAGCGACTGCGAGTTTCTTCGTTGTCATCGGTTCGGCTTTGAAAAAAAGTACTGCTTCGATTTGTGATGGGAGATTCATATTTTATTGTTCAGAAACAACAACTTTTTCCGTCTCCATTACAATATCATCAAAATGCCTTTCCTGGACGACGCTGATAATTCCCTGCTTCACGAGCTCGAGCATCGCGAGGAAACTGACGATGACGTTGACTCTCCCCTCTTTATCTTTTGCGAACTCCTTGAAACTCATTTTGAGTCCCGTGGTGATTCGGCTCGTGAGATTGGAAATCATTTCTTCGAGCGAAATGACTTTGTCGACGACGGCTTTCGGCAAGAATTCTTTTTTTGGCAGGTTGGCGAGCACGGCGCCGATACTTTCGAAAATGTTTGAAATAGTCATCGAATTGTCCGGAGAAAAGACGGGTTGAATTTTCCTCTCTTCCCGCGCGAAAAGAATCCTTTCGCCAAAAATTTTCTGCAAATCGGTGGCTCGCTCACGATATATTTTATAGAGAGCGAGCCGCCGCTCAAGATCGGCGATGTTTCCCTTTTCGTCGTCGGAAAGCTCTAAGTTCGGCAAAAGCGATTTTGATTTTATGAGGAGCAGTGTGGAAGCTATCAAAACAAATTGCGCCGATTCCGAAAGAGGAAAATCTCCGACCGTGCGAACGTACGCGACGTAATCGTCCGCCACTTTCGCAAGCGAAATGTCGTTTATAAAAAGTTTTCTCTTCTCGATGAGGTCCAAGAGAAGTTCAAGGGGGCCTTCAAACACCGGCGTCTGAACTTTGTAGTTGGTATTCATACATTTTTCAGGGTATATTTCCATCCCGGCTGCCATTTGAAAGGCGTAGAGACGAGTTTCTCGAGCGACACGCCATTGATGATATTCTCGAGACCGTATTGCGTCGCGCGGTGGCCGATAATCATAACCCGTTTGCCGAAATAATTTTCAAAAAGGTCTTTGAGAAAATCCTGCATACGGACAATCGTCTGATCGTAACTTTCGCCGTTTGGAAAAGGGACATGTATGTGATTCGGCTTTTCCTTTTCGACTATGTCGCTTGGTTTTTGAGTGAAGTCGCCGTAATTGCATTCGCGAAGCCGGACGTCTTTCACGATTGGCCACCTACCATCAAAAGCGATTTCTGCGCTTTTGTACGAACGCTTCAGGTCCGAGCAAAAAATCGCGTCGAAAAAATCGTCTTTGTATCGCTCGCCCATCTGCCGCGACTGTTCTATGCCAAGCGGCGACAAAGCCACGTCGTTGTAGCCCGAGGATAGTTTCATTTCGTTGTCGTAGGTCGTGCCGTGAGCTTCAAAAACGATATCTACCATTTTTATTT
>CAYZCB010000019.1:0-8597 GCA_964476815.1 uncultured Candidatus Saccharibacteria bacterium | reverse complement strand
TTCGCGGGTGACGCCGAACTCCTTCCCCACTTCTTCAAGCGTGTGAGTGATGCCATCGTTTAATCCGTGTCTCATTTCCAAAATTTTCCTTTCTTTCGGCGAAAGCTCGCCCAAGATTTCTTTCACTTGGTCGGCGAGAATGCGCCGCGAGGATTCTTGGTCCGGAGAAAGGATTTTGTCATCCGATAGAAAATCTCCGAGAGTCGACTTGCCTTCGTCTTCGTCGCCGACCGGTGACTCGAGCGACACCGTGTCTTGGTCGATTTTTTCGATTTGATACACCTTTTCGACGTCGATGCCCATTTCGGTAGCGATTTCGTCGGCGAGAGGGTCGCGACCGAGGTCTTGAGAAAGACGACGGACGACTTGCTTGTATTTGGCAATCGTCTCCACCATATGCACCGGCACGCGGATAGTGCGGCTCTGGTCGGCCAAGGCGCGCGTGATTGCCTGTCTAATCCACCACGTGGCGTATGTCGAGAACTTGTAGCCTTTTGTCCAATCAAACTTGTCCACGGCCTTAAAAAGGCCCAAATTGCCCTCTTGTATAAGGTCGAGAAGGGTCAAATCTGGGCTGCGGTTGACGTATTTCTTGGCGATTGAGACAACGAGGCGAAGGTTGGCTTTGGCGAGAAGACCGACGGCTTCTTTGTCGCCTTTTTCGATGCGTCTCGCGAGTTCTTTTTCGCGAGCGGCGTTGACGAGAGCGTATTGACCGATTTCCTTGAGATACATTTGAATGGAGTCATAAGCTTTTTCCCTGCCGGCGAATTTGTATTTCTTGCTGGTTTCTTCTTCGGGCGTGTCAAGCATGCCGCCGGAATCGAGAATGTCGATGCCCGCTTGCTGAAGTTTTTCGTAAAGATGGTCGAGGAAAGTCACATCATCTTCGACTGTCGGAAATTCCTTCAAAATTTCATCATAGGTAACGAAGCCACGCTCGCGACCTCGATGGATAAGCTTGGCGGCTTTTCTGTTCTGGTCTTCGGCTTTCTTGGAGATTTTCTTCTTCGGCGTTTTCTTGATTTTTTTAGCTTTTATCTTCTTTGTCTTAACTTTTCTTAATTTTGTTTTCTTTGTTTTCGTCTTTTTCTGTTTCTTTTTCATATGTTTATTTTCTTAGGTTTTGCTTTATTTCGTTGAGCCGTTTTGAAATCTCACCGCATTCTTTTAAAAGTTCTTTCGCTTTGTCCACGTCTTTTTTCTTTTCCGCTTTATACACCGCCGCAAATTTCTCTTCCAAGAGAGACGTTAATCGTCCTTCCTCAAGGTGAAGGACGAGTTCGTCAAAATTCTTTTGCAAATCTTTGACATCATACAACACTTCCGCTTCAAAGGCGAAATCGTTTTTCTCATCCGAGGACATTGCCTCGAAGCGAGCAAAATCTTCCGACGACACAGCTTTCAATTTCTCAAAAAAAGCCGTCGCATCGCCTTTTTCGGAAACAAGAATCGCGATTCCCAAAGCTCTCTTAAACGCGGAAGAATCGCCAAGATTTTTTTTCTCAAGCGACGGCACAGGCGAATTCTGAAGTGTTTTTGTCATGGATTTCAAATCTTCCCAAAGAGCCGTCTCACTTATGCCGGTCTTCTCGTGAATTTCTTTCACGAATCTGTCTTGGTCCGTTTTGCTTTCCATAAGAATAATGAAAGGAAAAGCTTCTTCACGGATGGAATTCCTGACTTTTTTCAAATCATTCGTCTTTGCCATAATCGAATCGACCAGAAAAGAAACAACGTTGGAACTTTTCGCCAACGTTTCTTTCCAGATTTTCGGGTCGCGTCGAATCGTGTCGGCCGGATCTTCGCCGTTTATGCCGGCGGTAATCTTGACGTCCATACCGAGGGAAAGGCCGATTTTCGCGGCACGAAGCGCCGCTTTTATGCCGGCCTCGTCCGGATCAAAGGCGATTTTTAAATTTTTCGAAAGCCGGGTGATGAGAGAAATGCCCGACTCGCTCACTTGCGCCGCGTTCTCGGAAAGCGCCGTGCCGGAGACGGCAACGGTGTTCGTGAATCCCGCTTGGTGCGACATTACCAAGTCCATCTGACCTTCGACCAAAATCGCGTGGTCGAACTTCCGAATCGACGATTTGGCTTTGTCGAGACCGAAAAGCGTGCGGGATTTCGAATAGAGTTCCGTCTCCGGCGTGTTGAGGTATTTGGGCGGATTTTCTTTTTCGTCGAGCGTTCGCCCGCTGAAAGCCACGATGCGACCGGACGAATCGGCAATGGGAAACATAATTCTCCCGCGGAAGACATCGTAGGCGTCGCCTTTTTCGTTTCGTTTGACGAGGCCGGCAAAGAGAAGCTCGTCCGTGGAAAATCCCTTCCCTTCAAGATACGTCCGAAGGCTCCTCCAATCGGACGGCGCGTAGCCGATGCGAAACGAATGAATGGTCTTGTCGGTGATGCCTCGGGAAAGAACGTACTCGTGAGCGGTCGGATTCTTCGAAAGTTCCGCTTCGAAAAAATCCGTGGCGGCTTCCACCGCGGCATAGAGACGCTCCTTCCTCGTCTCACCCGCCCGGTCGCTTCTTTTGAGTTCCACACCCGCGCGGGCGGCAAGACTTTTGAGCGCGCCGCGAAAGTCGACGCCTTCAAACGCTTGGACAAAGGTAAAGACGTCACCATGGGCTCCGCAACCGAAACAATAATAGCTTCCACGGTCACTCGACACGAAAAAGCTCGGTGTCTTTTCGTTGTGAAAAGGACACTTGGCTTTGAAGTTTGTTCCGGCTTTTTCAAGCTTCACGTATCCGCCGACGACGTCGACGATACTCAACCGTTCTTTTATTTGTTCTACTTCGCTCGACATACTGTTGCTAGCGAAAGCGAATAATGGGCGTTATCTGTCGTCTTCGGGAATGCGGGGTATTTTTGCCTGAATGTCTTTAATGAGGTCGTACTTCGGGGAACCTTTGTAACCGGTGCCCGCGGGAATGATGCGACCGATGATGACGTTTTCCTTGAGTCCTTGAAGATGGTCTTCGGAACCTTTGACCGCGGCGGAAACGAATATGCGAGTCGTGTGCTGAAATGACGCCGACGAAAGGAAGCTTTGGCGCGAAAGCGAAACTTCCGTAATACCCATGACCGCCGGGGTGCTTTCGGCCGGAGTCTTACCGAGTTCTTTGACGCGGGCATTCTCGACGCGAAGGTCGTAGACGTCCGCGATGTCGCCGTCGGTAAATCTGGTGTCGTGCGCCATGCTAATGCGTTCGCGAGAGAACATTTGTTTGACGATGATTTCGATATGCTTTCTCGAAACCGTCTCGCCTTGAAGTTCGTAGATTTTTCCGATTTCGCGAATGATGTAGTCCATCGCCGATTCCCTGCCGGCGTATTCGAAGATTTCGTCTATCGAAGCCGAACCGTCGGTGAGAAGCTGGCCTTTTTTGATGGTGTCGCCGACTTTGACGAGAAGCACGCGTTTCGGATGAGTGAAAAGTTCGATTTCGCCGCCTTTGGCGTCTTTGCCTTTGGCGCGATCTTCAACATCCGGCATAACGGAAATGATTCTTTCCTTGCCTTCCTCTTTTACCGACGTAACGACGCCAGAAACGGAAGCGATGAGAGCCGAGTTCTTCGGATTTCTTTTCTCGAAGACCTCTTCGACGCGTGGGAGTCCTTGGGTGATGTCTCCGCCGACCGACGCGGTGCCTCCGGCGTGGAACGTGCGCATCGTGAGTTGTGTACCCGGCTCGCCGATGGCTTGAGCGGCAACGGTGCCGACGGCTTCGCCGAGATTGACGAGTTCGTTCTTGCCCAAATCCATTCCGTAGCAAGCCTGACAAACGCCACGGAGGGTTTTGCACGAGAGTGGCGAGCGGACACGGACCTCGGAAATTCCCAATGATTCGATCAAAATGGCATCCTGTTTGGAAACAAGGTGGCCTTTTTTGAAGTGAACCTTGCCGTCTTTGTCTTTGATATCTTCGGCGAGAATGCGGCCGCGGATCGATTTCGAAAGAGGAATTTCCATGCCGGAACTTCCTTCTTTGCGAATGATGATGCAATCTTTGGTGCCGCAGTCGTCTTCGGTAACGATGACGTCTTGGGCAACGTCGAAGAGACGACGCGTGAGATATCCCGCTTTTGCCGTATTGAGGGCGGTGTCGGTCAAGCCTTTCCTCGAGCCGTGAGTGGTGATGAAGTATTCAATCGGTGTGAGACCGTCTTTCATTCCGGAAATAATCGGAAACTCGATCGTCTCGCCGGACGTGTTGGTGATGAGACCTTTCATGCCGACCATTTGGGTAATGTTTCCTATCGAACCTCTGGCGCCGGATTTAATCATATCGGTGACCGGACTCTCCGCCGAAAGCGAACCCGGGATGAGTTTCTCGATATCGCTTTTGGCTTTGTGCCAGATTTCGACGTTTTTCCTGACACGTTCTTCTTCGGAGAGAAAACCGTTGCCGAATTGTTCGTTGGTTTTTTCCGCCTGAACTTTTGCTTCGTCGACGACTTTTTTCTTGCCGGCCGGAGTTTGAACGTCGTCAATGCCCCAGGTGATGCCCGCGACGGTCGTGTATTTGAATCCGAATTTCTTTATCCTGTCGAGAATCGGCGGAACGCCGGGCATACCGTAGCGAATGAGGAGATCGTCGACGATACCTTGCATGACTTTACGCTCGACTTCCTTGTTGACGAACGGATAATCATCCGGCAAAACTTCGTTGAAGAGCAGTCTGCCGACCGACGTTTCGAATATCTTGCCTTCGAACTGAGTGTATTTTTTCGTGTCACCCGGCATAACTTTTATTTTCGTCCGAAGACCGACGGCGCCAAAATCGTTCGCCAAAATCGCCGCCGACGGAGATTCGTATATATTACCCTCACCCTTTTGAGCATTCATTTCTTTCGTCACCCAATAGGTGCCGAGCACGATGTCGAGCATTTTGTTGCTGACGACGGGGTCGCCGTTACCGGGTTTCAAAATATTTTTATCCGACGCCATAATTTCGCGAGCTTCGGCTTGAGCTTCGACCGAAAGCGGAACGTGAACGGCCATTTGGTCGCCGTCGAAGTCGGCGTTGAAAGCCGTACAAACGAGAGGATGGACTTGGATGGCGTTACCTTCAATGAGAATCGGACGAAATGCTTGAATACCGAGTCGGTGAAGCGTCGGCGCGCGGTTGAGGAGGACGTACTTGCCTTTGATGACGTCTTCGAGGATTGCCCAAACTTCGGGTATACCGTCGTCAATGAGACGAGACGCTCCGCGGATGTTGTAGGCGAACTCGCGAGTCAAAAGTTCGTGAATGACGAACGGTTTGAAGAGCTCGAGCGCCATATGTTTCGGAAGTCCACACTGGTCTAGAGAAAGATCGGGACCAACGACAATGACCGAGCGACCAGAGTAATCGACGCGTTTGCCAAGGAGGTTGCCGCGGAGAAGTCCGCGCTTGCCTTTCAAGTTGTCGGCAAGAGATTTGAGAGCGCGTTTCTGAATCAAGGAGCCTGCGGCGACGGTCGAATTGCCGTGGCGGATGGAATTGTCGATAAGAGCGTCGACGGCTTCCTGCAAAATTCTTTTTTCGTTTCGCAAAATAACGTCGGGTGCGTTGATTTCCTTGAGCTTAAGCAAGCGGTTGTTTCTGTTGATGACGCGGCGGTAGAGGTCGTTGACATCTGAAGTCGCGTAGCGACCGCCGTCGAGAGGCACCATGGGGCGAAGAGCCGGCGGGATGACCGGAATGCGAACCAAAAACATCCACTCGGGACGAACGCCGGAGCGAATCATTGCTTTGACCGTCGAGAGCCTGCGGTTTACTTTTTCTTTTTCCAGCGCCGAAGCTTTCTCGAGAGCTTTCTCGAGATTTTCTTCGAGCTTCTTCATGTCAATGGCTTTGCAGAGATTGAAAATGGCTTCGGCGCCGATGCCCGCTTCGAACAATGTCGAATATTTCATCGAGTACTTGTGGAATTCGAGCTCGTCGATGACCGCGCCTTCGTGGAGACTGTCGAGTTCTTTCTTGGCGGCGCTGTACATTTCCTTGAGAGCGGATTTTGTCTTTTCGTCTTGAGACGATTTGACTTTCGATTTGTATTCCGACTCCATATCTTTCACGATGCGCGCTCGTTCGGCTTCGTCGGTCTTGGTGATGATATAACCGCCGAAATAAACGACTTTTTCGAGTTCCCCCGTCGGCATGCCAAGAATCATTCCGAGACGCGACGGCATAGTGCGAAGGAACCAAATGTGCGCGACCGGCGAAGCGAGCTCGATGTGGCCCATGCGTTCGCGACGAACGATGGAACGAGTGATTTCGACGCCGCATTTTTCGCAGACGATGCCTTTGTAACGAATGCCGCGATATTTTCCGCAGTAACATTCGTAATCCTTGTCCGGACCGAAAATTTTCTCGTCGAAAAGACCGTTCTTTTCGCTGCGCTGCGTGCGGTAGTTGATTGTTTCCGGCTTGGTAACTTCACCGAAAGACCATTCTTTGATTCGCTCCGGCGAAGCAAGGCGAAGAGAAACGAAATCGAAATCGTTGCCCGCATCCCCTCTTTGTTTGTTTGATTGATATGCCATATATGATTTTGTTATTTGGTTCTTTTCTTATCGCCTGTTTTCTTGAGTTCGACGTCGAGCGAAAGACCTCTCAAGCTGTTGAGTAAGACGTTAAACGACGCGGGCAAGTTTGGCGGCAAAAGCGGTTCGCCTTTGACGATCGAATCGAACGTCTGCGAGCGACCTTGAATGTCGTCGGACTTGACCGTCAAAATTTCGCGCAAAGTATACGCAGCGCCGTGACCGAGAAGCGCCCAGACTTCCATTTCTCCGAAACGTTGACCTCCGCCTTGAGCCTTGCCTCCGAGCGGCTGTTGCGTAATCAAGGAATAAGGACCGATCGAGCGCATGTGGATTTTGTCTTCGACCATGTGGTGAAGTTTCAAAATGTACATATAGCCGATGGCGATGTCTTGATTGAATTTGTCGCCGGTGCGTCCGTCGTAAAGCGGCACTTTGCCGTTTTCCGGAAAGCCGGCTTTTGTGAGTTCTTGTTTTATTTCGACATCCGTCGCGCCGACGAACGGCGGAACGATCGCCTGATAATTTAAGGTGTGCGCCGCGAGACCAAGGTGAAGTTCGAGGATTTGGCCCAGGTTCATGCGTGACGGGACGCCAAGCGGGGTCAAAATGACGTCAATCGGAGTGCCGTCCGCCATGTACGGCATGTCTTCGACCGGAAGAATGCGGGAGATGACGCCTTTGTTACCGTGACGACCGGCGAGTTTGTCGCCGACCGAAACGTTTCGAAGTTGAGCGACCTCGACGTGGATTCTTTTGATGATTCCGCTTTCAAGCTTGTCGCCTTTTTCGCGGGAAAATACTTTTACGGAAATAACGCGGCCTTTTTTGCCGCCCTCCATACGCTTGCTCGTGTCTTTCACGTCGCGAGCTTTCTCGCCGAAGATGGAGCGAAGCAATCGCTCTTCGGGAGTGAGTTGCGTCTCGCCTTTCGGCGTGATTTTACCGATGAGAATGTCACCCGAGCGAACTTCCGCTCCGACGCGGACGATGCCGTCTTCGTCGAGATTCCTTAGACGGGCTTCGCCGACGTTCGGAATGTCGTGCGTCGTGACTTCGGGACCGAGTTTCGTATCGCGGACGTTTACGACGAATTCTTCGATGTGAATGGACGTGAATTTCGAATCCTTGACCAAGCGCTCGGAAAGAATGATGGCGTCTTCGTAGTTACTTCCCGACCATGACATAAACGCAACCAGCACGTTTTGTCCAAGAGCTATTTGTCCGCCATCGGACGAGGATGTATCCGCGAGAACGTCGCCTTTTTTGACTTTTTGATTGAGAGCGACGACCGGTCGCTGATGAAACGCCGTGAAGCCGTTCGTTCGTTCAAACGACGTGAGACGATAAACGTGGTCTTTGCCTTTCGCCGATTTGAATGTGATGGAGCTGGCGTCGACTTTGGAAATCGTGCCTGCTTCCGGAGCGAGAATGACGCGACGAGTGTCTTCGGCGGCGCGCGCTTCGACACCCGTCGCGACGAGGGGTGCTTCGGGAATAAGACACGGCGTTGCTTGTTTTTGCATGTTAGAACCCATGAGCGCGCGCGCCGCGTCGTCGTGGTTGAGGAATGGAATCATCGACGTTACGATGGAGAACGCCTGGTTCGTCGCGACGTCCATAAAATCCACGTCTTTGCGAGCCACGACCGTCGGTTTGCCGTTCTGGCGAACTTCGACCGTCTCTTCGGTGATTTTGCCGAGAGCGTCATAGAGAGTCGCCGCGTGAGCGATACGGAAATTTTCTTCTTCGAGAGCGTTGAGATAAACGATTTCCTTGGTAATGACGCCGTTTTTGACTTTGACGTACGGCGTTTCAATCATGCCGAAATCGTTGATACGGGCATATGTCGAGAGACGAAGAATAAGACCGATGTTCGGCCCTTCAGGCGTTTGAATCGGACATAGTCGTCCGTAGTGGGACGGATGAACGTCGCGAACTTCAAATCCGGCGCGCTCTTTGGTCAGACCTCCGGGACCGAGAGCCGAAAGTGTGCGGAGGTGTTCGAGCTCGGTCAAAATATTTTCCTGCTGCATAAACTGCGAGAGCTGGT
>CAYZCB010000018.1:0-9424 GCA_964476815.1 uncultured Candidatus Saccharibacteria bacterium | reverse complement strand
CCCTCACGCGCCAAAGGCGCTGCGGGCTCGTTCTCGGAAACAGATTTTGCTCCCGCGGCCTTTTGTTTTAGAGCGAAGTTTTCCGTATATTCCTCGGCATCCTTTTTCTTTTCAAAAGTTTGAAACTCGGCGCCGACCGTCGGAGCTTTCGTCCAACCGGAGACGATGACGGGCGCCGAGAACGTCGCTTCCGTGATTTTCTTTCCTCGCGAATCCTCGATGATGCGCGCGGGTACCAAAGCGTCGCCGGCGACAATGGTCGTGCCGCTTTTAAGTGTGCCGTTTTTTATGATGAGTGTTGCCGTGACGCCTTTTTTCTCTCCGCGCGAACTTTCGACGACGAAGCCGGACGCTTTTGCGCCACTGTCGCCTTTGAGGTCGAGGATTTCGGTGGAAAGCAAAACGAGGTCGAGAAGCGCTGGTACGCCTTCGCCGGTTTTTGCCGATACGGTGGCGAAGGAAACAGTGCCGCCATATCCTTCGAGATAAATGCCGGCTTCGGCAAGGCTGACTTTTGTCCGGTCAATGTCGGCGTTTGGTTTATCGATTTTGTTTATTGCGACGATGAACGGCGTCTTTGATTCCTCGATGGCTTTGTAGGCTTCGACGGTTTGCGGTTTGACGCCGTCTTCGGCACTGACCACGAGGATAGCGAGGTCGGCGACGCGACTCCCGCGTTTTCTCATTTCTTGAAACGCTTCGTGTCCCGGCGTGTCGATGAAAGTTATCTTTTTGCCTGCGTGTTCTATTTCGTAGGTGGAAATTTTCTGCGTGATACCGCCGACTTCGGAATCGACGATGTTTGTCTTTCGAATATAGTCGAGAAGGGTGGATTTACCGTGGTCGATATGCCCCAAAACCGCCACGACGGGAGGTCGTTCGATAAAGGATGGATTCTTTTCCGTTTTGTTTGCGGATTTCGGCATGGGAATGTTTTGTAAAAAAGTTCGTGTTCACGGTTATGCGCTGACTTTGTCTCTGGCTCTTTCCAGAGCTTCGCCCTCTTCTTCGGACAATTCGTATTGCGAAGAGAAGTGGGCAATCGGCTTTGAGAAGATACTCACTCTGTCTCGCGAATACATACTCGAAACGATGACGCCGTCACCGTTCTCGTCGATAAGAGCCGAGGCAAAGCTCTGGTTGCCGCCTTCGCCCGTGCCTTTAAACGCATTAAAGCGGACGGTGTGAAGTCCTTGGACACTGCGCCTCAAGCGTTTCTCGACGCTCTCGAAATATTTTTCTGATTCGTTTTGGAAGTGCTCTAGCGATTTGACGTCTTTGTCGAGGGAAACAATCGAATCGCCCAAATTTCCCGTCTTGTATCGCATTATTTTTCGAAGCTTCCTCCGGAGCAGAAACGCGTCGAGGGTGACGATGAGCATCAAAACGAGAAGGATGACGACGAGAGTGTTTGTGCTAAAAGGCATTTGAACAATATAGCTTTTTCCGCGCGATTTCGCAAATGTTTTTTGTTTGCAGAAACTTAAAATGTAGAGTAATTTTAGTGGATGTTTAATAAAAGAGTATTCGCGGACTACGCTTCCACAGCACCTTTATCGAAAGAGGTGCTTTACGTTATGCACGGAGCCGCACGGCTTGGCAACCCCTCCGCCATATATAAAGAAGGTTTGGAGGCAAAGAGAATTTTGGAAGTCGCGCGCGTGGAAATCGCCTCCGCCTTGGAAGTTCGCAAAGAAGAAATCTATTTCACTTCCGGCGGCACCGCATCGAACAACCTCGCAATCGCCGGGACGATTGAAGCTAGACACGCGCAAGGGATTCCTTACGATAAAATTCACGTCATCACGACGCCGATCGAGCATTCGTCGATTCTCGAGTGCGTACGAGAATACCAAAGGCGCGGCGTGAAGGTCGATTTCGCGGAAGTAAATTCCGAAGGGATCGTCTCCGTCGAGTCGATAAAAAGAAAAATAAATTCCGACACGGTTTTGGTTTCCGTGATGTACGCCAACAATGAAATAGGGACGATACAGCCGATTCACGAAATCGGCGAAATGATTCGCGCGACGAAAAAAGAAAAGGGAAGCACTCCGATTTTCCACGTCGATGCCTGCCAAGCCCCACTTTTTCTTTCTCTCGTTCGCGAGAATATGCGCGCCGACCTCATATCTCTCGACGGCCACAAGATTTACGGACCGCGCGGCGTCGGAATCCTTTTCGTAAAAAACGGCACGAAAATTAGGCCGATTCTTTTCGGTGGCGGACAGGAAAAAGGTTTGCGGCCGACAACGGAAAATCTTTCGGGAATCGCGGGAATGGCCTGCGCTCTTTCCGCAGCCGTCAAGAACCGCGAGAAATTTTCCGCGCGGATGAAACTTCTTCGCGACTACTTTATATTGGAGACAGAGAGGCGGTTTCCTGAAGCGGTTTTAAACGGCTCACGGGAGAAAAGACTTCAGAACAACGCCAACTTTTCTTTCCCGTGGATTACCGACGCCGAGTTTGCCGTCATCTCTCTCGATGCTTTGGGAATCGCCTGCTCGACGAAGAGCTCGTGTTTAATCGGAGAAGAGGAATCCTACGTCGTCAAAACTCTCGAGCCGATGAATCCTTGGCGGGCAAAAACGACTTTGCGTTTCACTTTCGGCGCGCAAAACACCAAGCGTGATATACTTATAGTCGTGAAGAATCTCGAAAAATTGAAGCAAACCCTCACCAAAAACGTTGCTGTTGCTAAAAATACATAAATGTTTTATAGTTGCAGCTATGGATCTCAATAATCTCAACAAACATCAGATCATTCTCGTCGCCCTTCTCGTGTCGTTCGTCGCTTCGACGGCGACGGGTATAGTCACGGTTTCTTTGATGAATCAAGCGCCGCCACCCGTGACGCAGACCATCGAACGCGTCGTTCAGACGACGGTGGAAAAAGTTGCGCCGGCGGCAAACGGCGCCGCCGTGGCGGAAGTCACGACCATTGTCAAGGAAGACGATGCGACGATTGCCGCCATCGCCAAGGCGTCGCAGTCGATTATCCGCATCTATTCATACGACCCGTCCGGTATGTCTCGTTTCGCCGGCTTCGGCGTCATCGCCACGACGTCAACGTCCCTCAATGCGTACGTTGTCGGCGACATATTCACAACCGACCAAATCCGTTTTGAAGGACATCTTGAAGGCGGCAATATCATAAAACTTTCTCTCGTCGGCGGCGATCCGTCGACGAATCTTTCAATTTTCTCCGCGCAGCAAAGCACCGACCTCGCGCAGGCGAAAGCGTACACCGGAGCGACGTTTACCGATTCCGACGGCGTAAAGCTTGGCCAGACGGTCATCGCTATCGGCGGAGAGCAAAGCCCTTTTATTTCGACAGGCATCATTTCGAGTCTCTCTTCCGTCGCGCTCTCCGCCACGTCGAGTGCCGAGACGGTAACGAACATTCAGGCGAACATTTCCGATGAAGACTTGCTTTCAAACGCGATACTCGTCGACTTGTCCGGAAACATCGTCGGTTTCAAGACGGGTTCGGCGGTCGCCGACGGATTCGTGCCGGCAAAATACGGCGTCGCTTTAGTGAACCAACAGCCGTAAGTAATTTCGTATAGAATCCATGCCTCCATTCACTCATTTCACGACAAAGGCAAAAGAAGCCATCCGCCGCGCTCACGAAGTCGCGGTCGAACGCGGTCAGTCGCACGTCTCTCCGCTTCATCTGCTTTCGGCACTCTTGCTTCAGGAAGAAAGCATCGTCATCTCGATTCTCGACAGGCTTGAAGTCGACACGATGCTTTTAACCGATTCGATTTTGGAATCCTTGGAAGGCACGCCATCGGCGTCGACTATTTCGCCGTCGTACCAACTTTATTTAACGCCGGACCTCGCGCAGACTTTGGAGCATTCGGCAAAGGTGGCGCTTTCGCTCAAGGACGAATTTATCTCGACGGAACATTTACTTATCGCTCTCCTCGAAATTCCGAGCGCCGCCAAGGACATTCTCGCTAAATTTAAAATAGATCGAGGCGCCGTCATTCGCGTCCTTTCGGAAATCCGCTCGCAGAAAAACGCGGGACAAACGGAGACGAAAAAATACAAATATCTTTCCAAATACACCAAGAGCTTGACCAAAATGGCGCACGACAATAAGCTCGATCCGGTCATCGGCCGCGACGTCGAAATCACGCGTATCATCCAAATTCTTTCTCGCCGAACGAAAAACAATCCGATTCTTATCGGTGAAGCCGGCGTGGGCAAGACCGCCATCGTCGAGGGGCTCGCCATCAGAATGGCGGTCGGTGACGTGCCGGAATCGCTTAAAGACAAAGAGCTCATTATGCTTGACCTCGGACTTCTCATCGCCGGCACGAAATACCGTGGCGAATTTGAAGAGCGTTTGAAAAACATCATGAAGGAAATCGAACGCGCCGAAGGTTCTATCATTCTTTTCATAGACGAAATCCACACCATCGTCGGCGCCGGTGCGGCCGAAGGTTCTCTCGATGCTTCAAATATGTTAAAACCAGCCCTTGCTCGCGGCGAACTCCGCGCCATCGGGGCGACGACCATAAAGGAATACCAAAAACATATCGAAAAAGATCCGGCTTTGACGCGCCGTTTCCAGCCGGTCTTTGTCTCCGAGCCATCGACTGAAGACGCTATCGCAATACTGCGCGGTCTCAAAGAAAAATACGAACTTTATCACGGCGTGCGTATCACCGACGACGCCATACTTTCCGCCGTTAATCTTTCTTCGCGTTACATCACCGACAGATTTTTGCCCGACAAGACCGTCGACCTCATCGACGAGGCGGCGTCGGCTCTCAAGATTTCCCTCGAATCCAAGCCCCCGATTCTCCAGGAGACCGACAGAAAAATAATGCGCCTTGAAATAGAAAAAGAAGCTTTGAAGAAAGAAGCCGACACCGACGCGGGGAAAACGGCGAAATTGCGCATCAAAGAAATCGAGAAAGAAGTCGCCGAATTTCGCGAAAAAACGAGCGAGCTCGAACTCAAATGGAAAAATGAAAAAGAACTCTTGATTGACATAAAAGGCATAAAGAAAGAACTCGAATCGCTCAAAAGGGAAGCCGAGCAGGCGGAAATCCGCGCCGACCTTTCAAAAGCCGCGGAAATTCGCTACGGCAAGATTCCCGCGCTTGAAAAAGATTTGGAACTCAAGGCGAAAAAAATGAAGCGCCTTCAGACCTCACGTAGGATTTTGAAAGAGGAAATCACCGAAGAAGATATCGCGACAGTCGTGTCGCGATGGACCGGCGTGCCGGTCTCGAGGATGCTCGAAGAAGAAGCGGCGAAACTCGTCCGCATGGAAGCCGAACTCAATAAGCGCGTCATCGGCCAAGACGAAGCCGTGAAGAAAATCGCCGACACCGTCCGCCGCGCTCGCGCCGGCATTGCCGACCCAAATCGTCCCATAGGCTCGTTTCTTTTCCTCGGACCGACGGGCGTGGGCAAGACCGAACTGACCAAAGCTCTTGCGGAGTTTATGTTTGACGACGACAAGGCGCTCATTCGCGTCGATATGTCGGAATTTATGGAGCGTCACAGCGTAAGCAAACTCATTGGCGCGCCACCGGGATACGTCGGTCACGAAGAAGGCGGCTCGCTTACCGAAACGGTGCGTCATCGCCCGTACGCCGTGATTCTTTTCGACGAAATCGAAAAAGCCCACCCGGAAGTCTTTAACATTCTCCTCCAAGTTCTCGACAACGGCCGCCTGACCGACGCCAAAGGCCGCGTCGTCAATTTCAAAAACACGATTATCGTTTTGACTTCAAACATCGGCGCCCAATACATCGACCGCATGCAATCCATCGGCTTTTCCGCCGCGCCGGGAGAAAAATCCAAATACGAAGACGTCAAAACAAAAGTCACGGAGTCGCTGCGCGATTATTTCCGTCCCGAATTCCTCAACCGCCTCGACCACATCATCATCTTCGACGTCCTTTCGCCCGAGGCGGTCAAAAATATCGTTACGATGCAAGTCGGACTCGTGGTCAAACGTCTCGCCGAGAAAGATATCGCTCTCGACCTTTCGAGCGAAGTTTACGATTACATCGCCAAGGAAGGTTACAATCCGCAATATGGCGCGCGACCGCTCAAACGCCTCATCCAAGACAAGATTCTCACGCCCGTGGCAAACTTTATGCTTACCCAAGGACTCAATCGCGGCGGCACCATTTCTGTCTCAATGAAAGGCACCGAATTCGTCTTCGACAACAAAAAAGGAAAGAAGTCGCCCATAAAAACTCACGCTATCAAAAAAGAAGAAGAGAAGGTAGAAAAATAAGAAAAAATCTGCTAGATTACTCTTGCGCGCAAGTGGCAGAGCGGTCAAATGCAGGTGACTGTAAATCACCCGACTATACGTCTACGGGGGTTCGAATCCCTCCTTGCGCACAAATGTTAAAGACAAAAAACCTCCGCACATGGGTGGAAATAGACAAAGATGCCATTGCGAAAAATATCGCGCGGCTTAAGAGTTTTATCGCACCCAAAACCAAGTTCTTGGCGGTAGTGAAATCAAATGCCTACGGTCACGGCATCGTAGAGTATGCGAAAGAGAGTAAAAAATCGGGCGTGGATTTTTTTGGCGTTGATTCGTTTGAGGAGGCGATGGAACTCCGAAATGTCGGTATCAAAGAGCCAATCCTAGTTCTCGGATATGTTTTCCCGGCGAATTTTGCGCAGTGCGCGAAAAGAAACATTTCCGTTACGATTTCGAGTTTGGAATCATTGCAAGCGGTGGCGCGGCAGGGTGCCGTTTTTGAGCGCGTAAGTCGGAGCGAAGCGCACAAGCGAAAAAATGGCACCCTGCCGCGCTTAGCTCTCAAGCTTCATATCAAAATCGACACAGGACTTCATCGCCAAGGGTTCCAAGACAGTGATGTGGAAGAAGTTTTCAAAGAAATTCACAAAGCCGGTAGGGAAATAATAATCGAAGGTCTCTATACCCATTTTGCGGCGATGGAAACGCCAAAATACGAAAGCTACTCGCGGATGCAGATTCGCGAGCTCCAAAAATGGCGCAATATTTTTTCTATGGTCGGCATCCATCCGATAGTTCACTCGTCGGCGACATCGGGAATATTTTTCAGCAAGGAATTTCATTTCGATATGGTGCGCGGCGGAATTTCTCTCTATGGTCTCTGGCCGTCAAACGAAATAAAGGAAGTGGCGCCGAAGACGAAACTTGTCCCGGTTCTTACGTGGAAAAGCGTCATCACGGAAGTAAAAAAGGTGAAAGCTCTTGAGCGCGTTGGCTACGATCTCACGGAAAAGTTGTCTCGCGACTCAATGCTTGCCGTCGTACCTCTCGGATATTGGCACGGAATCCCGCGCTCGCTTTCGAGTAAGGGAGAATTTCTCGTCCGCGGCAAACGGGCTAAAATTATCGGTCGCGTCTCGATGGATATGGTCGTCATTGATGTCACCGGCATAAAAGACGCAGAGCAAGGAGACGAAGTCGTTGTCATTGGCAGACAAGGTAAAGAAGAAGTCAGTGCCGAGGAATTCGCGGAGAAGGCCGGCACGATAAATTACGAAATCGTCACGAGAATCAATGCCGCCATCCCGAGAATTTACAAATAATTTATCCTGTGCTAACCTAAAAACTCAACTCACATATATGTCACAAGACCAACTCATCATTTTAAGAAGCAAATCGACGGGCGAGGTGTATTACACGCGCAAGAACAAGAAGAAAGTCGAACGCAAAATCGAGCTCAAAAAGTATTCGAAAAAACTCCGCAAGCGCGTGGTTTTCAAGGAATCGAAGAAATAATAAGAAAAACCGCCTCGGGCGGTTTTTCTTTACTTTTCAAACGGGCGAATGTAGCATATTGAAGGAAATTCCACCTCAACCTTCAAACACAAGCTCTATGAAAAAAGTGACGTCTCTGCGCGAGATTCCCGGCGCGCTTTTCGGGGAGTTCTGTCTTTCCGATACGCAACGGCAGTTTCAGTCGTTCGAAAGTTTCGCCGGAATGCACCACGTAGCCGTCGGATACGCATATCACAAGGACCCGCGCGCGGAATATCCGCACACGCTTGTTCTCAGGGATTTTATCGATTCGAACGGCAGGGATCATCGGACGGAGCTCTTTGTGTGCAGGGAGAACGCCTCACCCGAGGATTTTTCTCCCGAGCCGCCGAAAGAACGGTTCGTCTGTCCGATACTCCGGATAAAGTTTTTCTCGCACATGCCGATTCTCGAAAAAGAAGATTATAGTTGGGAGTCGGGCAAAGGTTTTTGGGTGCCCGAATTCCTCTGCGTCGATTTCGGAGTGCAGTGCGGTCTTACTCGAAGCCAAAGCATTTCGGGCGATTCAAATCCGGAATTCAGGTTCCTTTTGAAAATCCTCATCGAAATGGAAGAACTTGAAAGAATTGCCAAGAGGAAGCATCACTGGGAATGCGAATGGAGAGACGGGGACTACACCGAAGCTCCTCGCCGAAGTCATCACCACTGACAGTCCGCCGGGCGTCTGCGCGCCCGGCTTTTATTTTGCGGGTGATGAGGGAATCGAACCCCCGACAGCGGTTTTGGAGACCGCAGTTATGCCACTTAACTAATCACCCTACGTTTTGAGAGTAACATTTTTCGGATAATTTTTCTATTTATAGGATATACTTGCAATACCTAATAATAAAATATATGAGCGATCTTAGAGCAGACAGGGAAGACGACGAGATGGATGAAGAGGTCAAAGAAATAATGGAGCGAAACGACCTCGACGAAGACGACGCGGCGGAAGTCAAAAAGATGATGGAAGAACGCGGTATGAGTGAGACGGACGCCGTCGAAATCGTGCGCAACTCGGTCAATCCGTAGGAAGAGGTTTTGTAATGGAAACATCTTTGAAACGGTGTATAATGGAAGTTGGAGACATTACTATTTAAAATATTTTATGGAAATCAAGAAAAAAGACGTAAAGAAGATAAAGAACGCGACGAAAGAAGAAATGAACAAATTGCAGGACCAATACAAGACGGTCAGCAAAAGCGTCGGCGGTATGAGCCCTCTCGGTCTGGCCATCATCTCTTTAGCCGGAATTTTCGTGGTTCTCTATTTTTCAAACAAATTCCTCGTTCTCGTGGGACTCCTGATGATTTTTGGTTCTCTCTATGTTTTCATTCGTCGAGGTGCTCATCGTGAAGGCTATTTCGAAGGCTATTACGAAATGATGACCAAGCTTGGCAGTCGCGACGAACGCGAAACTTTAGACAAAACTTCGGACAAATCCGACAAATCAAGTAAGTAGATTTTTCGAATATTTTTTCTATTTCTTTTATAGGCGTATACTGACGCCATGGAACCGCTCGCAAATAAAATTCGACCGAAGACACTGAAAGATTTCGTTGGACAGGAACATTTGGTAGGACCAAAAGGACCGCTAAAAATGGCGATGAAGGACAAGCATCTTTTTTCGTTCATTCTCTGGGGACC
>CAYZCB010000017.1:0-9491 GCA_964476815.1 uncultured Candidatus Saccharibacteria bacterium | reverse complement strand
AAAAAGTATGAGAGCGGCTCCGATGACGAGGGCGAAGAGAACTTGTATGAATCCTGACTGCTTCTTCATATATATAAGTATAGCAAATGTAGACCCGCCTTCGCGAAGCGCTTCAGCGAGGCAAGCAACGCAAAAGCCGCCCGTGAGGGCGGCTTTTGCTGAAACTATGTCAAACCTTGCGGTCCAACAATAATCTCTAAGCTATCACTAAGGAAGTGATACCTGAGCTGTTCTCCATGAGGTCAAACCATTCATGAAGCTCGAGGTTGACGAGGCGGTACCATTAGTTGACCAGTTGATGCTATCAAGACCGACAGCATACGTATTGGTCGGGACGAACACGCCAGCCGTGGTCTTGTTCTGGAATGTGAACGTGACCGGAAGCTGGATAGTGTTGTTCTGCTGGAGTTCAAATGCATCAGCTCCGTAAGGAAGACTTGACGAAATGACGCCAGATGAAGGAACCGTCCAACTTGTTACAGCACTATACGTTGAGGAAGCGAGGCCTTGGGCCGAACCACCTGCGTATATGTCGAAGTTAAACATTCCAGCGTTGCCAGCCGCGGCGTTCTGATTGAAGAAGTACACATTCGTGCCAAGGGCCTGAATCTGTACGTTGAACGTAGCGAGAGCTGTCGTCGTTGACTGGTTGTTCTGCAACGAGCTTGTCTGGGTCGTTATTGTCGGCGTGCCTACAAGAGAGAAGACCGGACCGGCTGACGTAACAACTACGCTGTTACCAGTCGCTGAACCTGTCGGGGTAACAGTATTGCCTTGAGAGTTCTCAGCAACAATGAAGCCGCTTGTGACAGTCGCGTACCAGGTTCGTGACGAGGTGTTGGCATTTTTGATGTCAACCTTGATCGTGAACGGCTGGGTCGTGTTCTGCGGAATCTGGTAATTGACGTTGGTAAAGGCAGCCGTACCGTACTGGCCTGTGCCATTGTACGAGATAGCAGCAGAGCTTATCTGATTGCTACCAGCGTAAAGGTAAGCCGTTGTGGCGGATGCCGTACCTGAACCGGAAGTGCCGTTGAGACCGGCAGTAAGGTTGTCAAGCTGGACCCAGTCTTTCTGAGCATAGAGGTCAAAGACGAGGGCCGTCTGACCGTCAAGCTCAGTGCTGAGCGCGCCTTGCGTAGCGACAGATTGCACCTGAAGCGGGGTTGCCGAGTCAGTTGAAAGCTGAAGAGTCGCGTTGCTGGCTAGAGATTTGTTGATGGTGACCGTGTTGTATATGGTTCCTGTCGGTCCATACTGGTCAACACCTGCGCCATCTACGCCGCGGATACCGTTCTGGTCAATTGAAACTTTGACGGCTGAGCCGGCAAGAGTTGAATCAATTGAGCTGTAGAGGTCACCCTTGACGGTAAGAACATGGACCGAGTTGTCGCCCGGAACCGTGTAATTGAATCCGCTGAAGGTGAGGAAGTAAGTATTCGTGCCGCCCGAAGTTGATGTCTGCTTCGGGTCCGGATGACTGTTAAGCGCAGCCTGTGCCAAGACGGCACCGGTGTCGCTTACGAGGTAAAGGGTTGAGAAGTACTTCGTGTAGAACGTTGTAGCCGTACCGAGGTCAAGCTGAACGCGCTGAATGGTGATAGGAGAAAGCTGAGCTTGGAGTTTGATTCCAAGGAGAGCGTCCTGCGAATCAGCTTCATAGACGTTTTGGCCTGACGACGGATTTGATGCGAGGTTGACGGTAAGAATACCTTCAACGCCGGTATTCGTAACCGATGTCGAAGTTGTATTCGAACCTGTTGACGAATTGGTCGTCGTGGTCGTCGTGGTCACTGACGTGCTTGAGCCGTTAAGCGAAGCGCGGGTGAGCGGACCGACGAAGCCAGTTGACGGGATACCATGAGCAGTCTGGTAGCTAACGACAGCTGCCTTGGTGATTGAACCAAAGTAACCAGTGGCCGGTGAAACACCGAGCGCATTCTGGAGAGCTGTGACGTCTGCGCCTGTCGAACCAACCGTGAGGTTAGTGTTGTAGGCGTAGGACGGAGCTGAGGTCGTTGATCCCATAGCTGCGACTGCGGCCTGTGCTGCAGCAAGCTTGTCCGGGGCAATGACGCCAGCCGCTACTAATACCTGCAAAAGTTGCGAGATGCTGATACCCTGTGCCGATGCAACCTGTACAGATGCTCCGAGGAGGAGGGTCGCCGCAAGTCCGAGACCTACGACAGCCGAGACCATCTTCGAAGTCTTTATTGAATTGATAGTCATACTTTTTGATTGTTTGATAATTCGACGAATGTCCGTGCTGTTAAATTAATAAGAACGAACAGACGAAGTTTTAATGCGACGCCGAAGCGTCGCAAGCGAACGAATAATAATGCCCGTCACGCGAAGCTATTCGACTGCTTGAGCGAGACGTTTTTGTCCGTTTTCACTTTCGTAAAAACGGACGGAAACTACTATCCTTTCCGCCTCACTTTTCGTGCGGCGATTCGATGCGCATTTCATACGCGCCGAATCGCCGCACCAAAGTCGACGAGGGACAGAAAAGCTAGATAACTGATTATGTGTAATAACAATTGCCTATCTCTGGATATTCAATTGTCAACGAACCGCAGGCAAACATATTGCCTTGCGACCAATTATATATTGACGGCGGTAAGCCGTAAAACATACAAATGTGGATAACCCCCATAAAACCGAAAAACCAAAGTAATTACTCGGTTTTCGGTTTTATTTCAACGGGTTTATCCAGTCCTTCCATACTATACTACGATTGACTCGAGGTCAATGACGCAAATAATGGCTTACTTGAAGCTTATTGGACCAGAAAATAACGAGACCAGCGCCTGTCCCCTTCTTTTCTTATGGATCCTTTGGCAACCAAAGAAAGCAATTCGCGCTGTATGGTTTTCTCACTGACACCCGGGATTACCTGCACAAAGTCCTTTATGCCCAGACCGCCTTTTTTCTTGAGCATATCGATAATAACGTTCTTTCTGTTTGTGTCCTTTACGTCTCCTCCTATCGAAACCTGTCGTTTGGGAACTTTATTTGAATAGCCTGTATTTTTGTCCTTTTGTATTTTGCGATTGCTCACAAAGGACACATTTGATTGATTTTTGTCGTATTGGACATCCACTCCCGCCGGTCGCTCCAAAAGACTCTTCGTTTCAAAAAAATCCGGAGCAAAAACGCTTACTTCCTGTTTTTTTTCGCTTTCGGAAATCATAGCCAAAAGGTTTTCGAATTCCCTTTTTAGAATGTCGTAATTCATTTCCGAAAAAAGACCGCTCTGGCGAGCCACTCCCGAGAGAGAAATGATTTCGGTGGCGACTGACTGATGGTCGCGCAGTATTTGTCGGCGTTCTTCAAGAGAGACAAAGTTTAAGAGAGTCGAGAGCTCCAAAAGTTCGAGGGCTTTCTCGCGAACGGACCATTTGAGAGGTTCATTGTCCTTTATAAAATTGGAAACGACGTAGACGGCGGCAACAAGTTTCTCCGTTTTCTTGTGAACAAAAGCGAAATGGGCACGGCTATCAAAAACGGTCATACCGGCTATTGGTCTTTGATTATCTTGATTATTTTGTTCGTCCTTTTGATTTTCCATGGGATGTCCTTTAATGTTTTAAGAGATTTTTTCTGTCCTTTGTATAAATTTATAGCTGATGTCCATTATAAGAATGTCCCAAATAAAAGCAAGGGATATGGGCGTGCGGTATGAGGATATATTTTCTAGAAAACTCGCTTTGCTCAAACATTCTCGAAAATATATTCGCATACCGCACGCCCGACTCGTTTCTTTCTGTTATAATTTGATGACATGGCAAAGAAAAAAGCGGTAAAGGAAGAAAAAAAACGCATTGGCGGACTGCGGGATGAAGCCCTTCAGGGCGTCATCGCCATCGTCGCGTTTGTTGTCGCAATATTTACGCTTCTCGCGGCGGCGGCAAAGGCGGGAGTGGCGGGAACATATACGTATGATGGACTTCACTATCTTCTCGGCGTCGGCTATTATCTTTTGCCGGTTATTCTCGTAGTCCTCGGCATCGCATATCTTAAAAACATCAATCAACGTTTCGACACGCTTAAACTCATTGGTTCGGTTCTCTTTCTTCTCTCGTCTCTCGGTCTTCTCGACATAGCGCAGTCGGGGAAAGGCGGCGTCCTAGGGTCATGGGTCTCATATCCGTTTCTTAAATTTTTCGCCACGACGGCGAGCGTCATTTTTCTTTCGGCAATTCTCATCGTCTCGGTCATCATCGCCTTCAACGCCGAAATCGACATCGCCGGTTTTTTCTCCCGCTTAAGACATAAGGAAAAAGACGACGAGGAAGTATCCGGGGAAGATGAAGCATTCATTGCGATGCCTCTCGAAGACGAAGAAAAGGAGCCAGAGCAAAAAACGTTGCCGACGGCAAAGAAAATAAAGGAAGAGAAAGTGAAAATCGCCGCAATCGAGGAAAACGACTCCTTCATCAAACCGTCGACGCGGAAAAAAGATTATACCTATGTTCCCCCGCCACTCGATCTTCTTGAACGCGACCACGGCACGCCGGGTGTCGGAGACGTTCGCGGTAACGCCAACATTATAAAGAGGACGCTTATGAATTTCGGCATTGACGTCGAAATGGACGAAGTCTCCATCGGACCATCCGTCACGCGCTACGCGCTCAAACCTGCCGAAGGTGTGAAGCTCTCTAGAATCGTGGCTTTGCAAAACGACCTCTCTCTCGCGCTTGCCGCCCACCCGCTTCGCATTGAAGCGCCGATTCCGGGCAAATCGCTTGTCGGCATTGAAGTACCGAACTCGACCAAGACGATTGTAGGTTTAGGTACGCTTCTTTCAAGCGAAGAGTTCCGCGTCTCCGACAAACCGCTCCTCATCGCTCTCGGTCGCGGCATAAGCGGCAAATCCCACTTCGCCAATCTCGGCAAAATGCCGCACGCTCTCATCGCCGGCACGACCGGTTCCGGAAAATCCGTCTCTATTCACATGATTATCACTTCCCTTCTCTACCGAAATTCTCCGGCAGAACTCAAATTCATCATGATCGACCCGAAGCGCGTCGAGCTCACGCTTTATAAAGGTATTCCACACCTCCTCACGCCAGTCATTACCGACGCCAAAAAAGCTATCCTCGCTCTCAAGTGGGCGGCGAAAGAAATGGACCGACGCTATGACATTCTCGAAGCAAACAAGGTCCGCGACGTCGACTCGTATCACAAAAAAATCGCCGGTGAAGCGTCGAAAAAGAAAAACGACGAAGAAACGCCGGACACTATGCCGTTTATCGTCATCATCATCGACGAATTGGCCGACATTATGACGACCTATCCGCGCGAACTCGAAGCGGCGATCGTCCGGCTCGCCCAAATGTCGCGCGCGGTCGGCATTCACCTTCTGCTTTCGACACAGCGTCCGTCAGTCAACGTCATTACCGGCCTCATCAAGGCGAACATTCCCGCGCGCATGGCTTTCCAAGTTTCCTCCCAAGTCGATTCACGCACGATTCTCGATACTATCGGCGCCGAGAAGCTCCTCGGCGCCGGCGATATGCTCTATCTTTCCGGAGAAATGAGCAAGCCGGCGCGCATTCAATCTGCGTACATTTCCGAAGGTGAAGTAAAGAAAGTCGTGAAATTTATCATCAACAATTCCGCCGACGATATTCCGAACGAACTCAATTTGACCGAACAAGCCGTCGCCGATAAAAACGTCCTCTTTGATTCGGTTGTTGACGGCGATGTCGAAGACGATGACGAACTCTACGAAGACGCGAAAGCCGCCGTCATCGAAGCCGGCAAGGCTTCAACGTCGTACATTCAAAGAAAACTGCGCGTAGGCTATTCGCGCGCCGCGCGACTCATGGACATCCTCGAGGAACGCGGTGTTATCGGCGGCGCCGACGGAGCCAAACCTCGCGAAATCTTGGGCGCAACCTCCGAAAATATAGAAGACAATCAAAAACCGCCGGAAGAGAGCCAATGACCCAAAGAGAAATCGTACGAAAAAGAATCCGCGTCGCGATTATCGTCATCATCGCCTTGACGCTCATATCGTACGCAATCTTTCAGGCGCGAAATCTCGCTTTGGGTCCAATTATTTCGATAACGGAGCCCGTAAACGGCGAAACGCTTTCGACAACAACGGTAACAATCGCCGGCACGGCGGAAAACATTTCTTTTATGACTCTTGATGGACAGCAGATATTCACCGACACGAACGGAAACTTTAGCGAAGACATTATTCTTTCCAAAGGATATAATATCGTAACGATTTATGGACGCGATAAATTCGGCAAAGAAATAACGAAAACTTTGCAATTAACGGAACAATAAATTTTTATATGGCGAAGAAAAACGAAAAAATCGCGGTTAAAGAAGTTAAAGAAAAAGAAGTAGAAAAAATCCGACCAAATATGGACGATACCTTGGCGGCCATACGAACAAAATTCGGCGAAGAGTCGATAATGATGCTCGGAGAGAAACCGAAAGTTGATTTTGACGTCATACCGACCGGCTCGATAGGACTCGACGCCGCGCTTGGCGTCGGCGGCATTCCCCGCGGCCGCATCATTGAGATTTTCGGACCCGAATCTTCCGGCAAAACAACACTGGCCCTCCACATCGTCGCCGAAGCGCAGAAGAAAGGCGGCATAGCGGCGTACATAGACGCCGAACACGCGATGGATCCGGAATACAGCAAAAAACTCGGCGTTAAAATCGACGACCTCCTCATTTCCCAGCCGGACACGGGCGAACAAGGTCTCGAAATCGTCGAGTCGCTCGTTCGTTCAGGAAAAGTAGACGTCATTGTCGTTGATTCTGTGGCGGCACTTACTCCAAAAGACGAAATAGAAGGCGATATGGGTCAAGCGCAAATGGGCAAACAGGCGCGTCTTATGTCTCAAGCTCTCCGAAAACTCACCGCCATCACCGCGAAATCGAAAACGATAATTATTTTCATCAACCAAATCAGAATGCAGCTCGGCGTGATGTTCGGCAATCCGGAAACGACGACCGGCGGCAAAGCTTTGAAATTTTACACGTCGATTCGTCTCGATATCCGTCGCATCGCCCAAATCAAAAAAGGTGACGAAATCATGGGCGGCCGCGTAAGAGTAAAAGTCGTCAAAAACAAAGTCGCCGCACCGTTCAAACAGACGGAATTTGACCTTATGTATAACGAAGGTATTAGTAAAGAAGGCGAAATCATCGCTTTGGGAGAAAAGATGGGTATCATCAAAAAATCCGGAAGCTCGTACAAATACGGCGAAGAATCCCTCGGTCGTGGCTACGATGCAACCAGGCAGTTTCTGAAAGAAAACAAAAAAATCGAGAATGCGATATTAAAAGAAATAAAGCACGGCTTGGAAAAAGGCGCGAGCGAAACGGCGCCAGTCGGCACGATAAACGAAGACTGATATGAAAATCCTTTTTTGGCTCGCAATCATAGTCGTCGGCGCCTTGATTCCACTCCTTCCGACATACAATGTTACTCTCTCGATTCCTCTTTGGATTATTGTTGTCTTCATCGGCATTTTTGGATTCATCAAAACGCTTCTGTAAGTGGACTTTTCTTCACGGCTCGGATAGTATGGATTTTCTAATTCCCGAAAAATAAAATGCTTGAATACAACGAAATCCTGCCGAAAAAAGTCATTCTCGTCGACGGAGAGCCGTACGAGGTCATTGACGCGCATATTTTCAGAATGCAGCAGCGAAAGCCGCAAAACAAAGCCAAGCTCAAGGGCGTGATAAACGGCCGCGTCGTCGAACTTACGTTTCATCAGGCGGAAAAAGCCGAGGAAGCGGAAATCGAGGAAAAAGAAGTGAAATATATGTATCAAAGCCGCGGCGATTGGTGGTTCTCCGCGCCGGACAATCCAGCCGACCGTTTCAAACTTTCCGAAGAAGTCCTCGGTGTTGGCAGAAAATTTCTCAAAATCGGTTCGGTCGTCACGGCGCGCATTTTTGACGACAAAATTTTCGGCGTGAAGCTTCCCGTCGTCGTCGAACTCAAAGTCACCGAAGCGCCGCCAGCCGTCCGCGGCGACACCTCAAAAGGCGGAAACAAAATCGTCACCGTCGAGACGGGCGCGACAGTAAACGCTCCCCTTTTCATAAATGAAGGAGACATCATAAAGATCAACACTGACACGGGAGAGTATCGAGAAAGAGTTAGCTAAAACAAAAAACCGCCTTTCGGCGGTTTTTTTTATCTCGCGACGTAGGGCATGAGTCCCATAAATCGCGCGCGTTTGATGGCGGCAGCGAGCTTACGCTGGCTTTGGGCCGAAACGCCCGTACGCTTTCGCGCCATAATGCGTCCGTGCGGATTTATGAATCGTTCGAGAATCGTCACGTCTTTATAGTCTATTTCCGTGATGCCGTGCTGCTTGAAGAAGCACTGATTTGTTTTTTCTGCTGTGGTAATCATATTTTTAATTTAATTTAGAATGGTATATCTTCCGGCTTTATGTCCTCTTCGGGATATTCAATCGTATCGAGTTCGGCTTCTTTCGCCGGCTTGCCTATTGTGGATTTTGCGGAGGTGGGAACGCTTGCTGAAGCTCCTGCGCCCCCCGGCTTTTGTCCAAATTGGACGCGATCGGCGACGATTTCCGTGCGGTACTTTTTCTCGCCGCTCGTTTTGTCGTCCCAACTTCGAGTCTGCATTCTGCCTTCGACGAGCACTTGCTGACCTTTGCGCAAATATTGCGCCGAGGTTTCCGCCTGTCGGCCAAAGACGACGATATTGTGGAACTGTGTGTCTTCTTTTTGCGCACCTTCCTTGTCGCGCCAAACACGGTTTGTCGCGACGCCAAACGTCGCCACTTGGATACCCGACGGAAGGGCTCGGATTTCCGGGTCGCGCGTCAAGTTGCCGATGATTGTTGCTCTATTGAGATACATAGTTTTTGATATTACCGATAACAAAACTATTCTATCACAAGCTTGTCGATCGACTTGTCGAGCTCTTCCGCCGTCGCTTCCGGCTTCACACTTTCGACTTTCTTGTCAGTCGAAGCGGTGTGTCGAGAGACGCTCGTGCCATCCTTAACAAATTTGTGTCCGTGCATGGTGTTTTCGCGGACGGTCTTGACGATGATGAATCGCAAAACTTTTTCCGAAACATCGAGAGCTTTTTTGAGTTCAACCGCCGCTTTCGGCTCCGCTTCAAACTTTACCCAACCGAAATACGCCGTCTCAAAATAATCGCGTTTCGGTCCCACGACTTTGAGCATTTCGTACGCGAGAGGAATCATTTTCGGACCCTCTTCGCTAATAATCGTCGCGCCAACTTTCCCGAGAATCGCCTTTATGGCTTCCACCTCTTTCGGTAGATTTTCCGGAGAGACAGTTGGTACGATGTGGTATCCCACTTCGTAGACGG
Organism: uncultured Candidatus Saccharibacteria bacterium; assembly: GCA_964476815.1. Lineage (GTDB taxonomy): Bacteria > Patescibacteriota > Minisyncoccia > Phycocordibacterales > UBA6065 > DATKHE01. The sequence continues at coordinate 130 of CAYZCB010000017.1, read as the reverse complement.
TTGCCTTTTCCGTCTTCGTGTCTTCTGACATATTTTTTATTTTCGCTAGCTGATAATCTTGTATGTCGCTTTGGCTAAAGCTCCTAAACAAGTGTCGTAAAGACTATCAGAAACCGCCTTTTTTGCAAGA
>CAYZCB010000016.1:2490-9505 GCA_964476815.1 uncultured Candidatus Saccharibacteria bacterium | reverse complement strand
TGCGGCACCTTTGACTCTTCTTCGAACAACAATTCAAACAATCAAAATAATTCCGGAAATAATCCGACAAATGACAATGGGGGAACGGACACTTCGACTTCCACGCCACAGACGGACACTTCGACTTCCACACCTTCGACAGACGTTTCCACCTCGACTCCGTCAACGGACACTTCAACCTCCACGCCTTCAACCGATGACACGAACACGGCTTCATCCACCGACGCCACCTCGACGACACCGTAAAAGATTATTCTTTGTTATACTTAGGGCATAAGAATATGATTCGCCGAAAAATAGCTTTGCACGGCATGACGTCTTCGCCCGATATCGAATCGTGGATAGAAAAGATTCCCACCGCGCTCGAAAAACAAATCGAGCGGCCGGACGAATCGGCGATTATCGACATTGACATTCGCCATCTCGCTCACCAAGCTTCCGGTAAGAAATATTTCGTGGAAGCCACGTTTGTTTCCGGAAAAATATCCCTTCACGCCGAGTCGGAGAACGAAAATCTGCCTTCGGCCATCGAAGCGGTACGGGACGAGATTGTTACCGTTTTCGTCTCAAACAAGAAAAGACGCGAGCGCTTTATACGAAAGGGCGGACGAGCGATCAAGGATTTCGTCAAAGGTTTTTACGGGAAAAAAAATCGCTAAAGAGCATTTCTTTTTTACCCTCTGGAATTACTTTTTCTATAACAAAGACACCGTTCTCGAATTTCGCTTTTGAAATTATCACTCGCGCTCCGTTTTCAAAAAAATACGTCCTCGGCCAATCGAAATACGCGCGATATTTTCGATAATTCATAACGGCGTCGCCGGAGAGGTCTATCAAACCGTCTTCTTTTTTTATTTTTCCGCAACTCATCGCTTGTGTTTCGTCTTGCGCAGCGGGAATTATTTTTCCCGCAACGAAATCTCGTATGACGGAGGAAAGTATGGCCGCGGCTTTTTCGTTTAACGTATCGCGAAGCTCTCTTGCCGTGACACCCGCCGAGACGCCGACTTTTTCCGAAACCAAAATCGGTCCTGTGTCGAGTTTGAATCGCATTTTTTGTATTGAGACTCCCGTTTCAGTGTCGCCGTTTAAAATCGCCGCCTCGACGGGAGTGGCTCCGCGATATTTCGGAAGAAGGGAATAGTGGACATTCACCGTGCCGTATTTCGCCGCGGAAATCAATCGTTCGGGCAGGATTTTGCCGTACGCGACGACGACGAAAAGGTCGAAATGCTCCGCCGCCATTTTTAGGACGAAATCCTCGTCCAGTTTCTCCGGCTGAAGACAGGGAATATTGTTTTCAGTCGCCCAAACTTTTGCGGGTGACGGGGTTAAAACCAGTTTGCGACCTTTCGGTTTGTCCGGTGTCGTCACGACGAGACTCGGCAAAAGATTTTCTTTCTTCAAAGAGTTCAGAATGACCGTCGTGAGTTCCGGCGTGCCGAAAAAAGCGAACTTAATCATGAGTATTTGTTTTTTCCGGCTTGCCCGCCGGAGCGTCCGCGGAGGCGGGCGGCATCTCGTGGATATCGGTGGCTTTGTCGGTGAAAAGCACGCCGTCGAGATGGTCTATTTCGTGTTGAAAAATCTGAGCGAAAAGTCCCGAGCCACCGAGCTCGAACTCCTTGCCGGCGATGTTGGTGGCGCGAATCCTGACTTTTTCCGCGCGCGTGACGTTGCCATAGAGATACCTCACCGAAAGACACCCTTCTTCGACAACCATTTTTTCTCTCGACGTTTTGATGATCTTCGGATTGATGCAAATGATATACTGCGATGTTATTTTTTTGGTTCCTTTTTTCGCTTCCTCTTTGCCGATGATATCGAAAACTTTCGGCGAAACGACGAAAATCCGAAGCGCAAAGCCAATTTGCGGCGCGGCGATAGCAACGCCGTCTTCCTGGCTGTCGAGTGCCGTCTTCATGTCACGAATGATTTTTTTAATCTTCGGACTTTTAATATCCTTCGGGAGGACGACCTTGGCTTTTTGTCGCAGAACCGGATCGTCCCTATCGAGAATTTTTACCATACCAATATATTACACGGAAAACGGGATGCCGCCAGAATGTTTTACAAGATGCTTTCCGGGTCGACGTTGACGCTATATCGAGGAGAAAGAGTTCGAAGAGAAGCAAGAAGCTTTTCGTCCACCCATTTTCCGGCAGGCAACGAGACGAGAGCGTGCATGATGAATTGATTTTTGACCGTGGCAATGAGAGCCGGAAAAACGTCGACCGTGTACGGAGTGGCGATTTTTTTGACTTCCTCGATTGCGCTTTCCGCTTCGGGGCGCTTGCCGACGTAAGAAACTTTTATGAACGTCGAGTACGGCGGAAAATTCAGTTTCTTCCGCGAGACTTTCTCGTCACGCATATATTCGGCGATATTTCCGGAAAGGCCGTATTCGATGACGGAACGTTTCGGAAAACGCGTCTGAAGAAGAATATTTTTTTCCGCGCGGGAACGCAAAGACAAAATAATATTGAAAACGCGTTCTTCGACGCGAAAGTCCGGCAACGCGAACAACGCGTCGAGTGACGCCACCGCGACCGTGTCGACGCTCTTAGATATATAAGGGAGGGCGAATTCCGTGCCGACGAGCACCGACCCCGGAGTGGCAAGCCATTCCTCGGCGATTTTTTTCGCTCGCGAAGTAGATGTCGCGATCGTGCGGTCCAGGCGAAAAATCTTCAGACCGGGAACTTTTTCTTTCAATTCTTCCTCTACGCGCTCGGTGCCAATGCCGAGCGGTTGAAGACGCCAGCTTCCACAGACAGGGCAAACGGTCTCGGCGGGGAAACGTCTGCCGCATTTGTTGCATAAGAAAAAACGTTTCTCGTCTTTGCCATACAGTGTCAGCGCCGCGGAACATCTGTCACAGGAAAGCGCCGAGCCGCAGTCATGACAAACAGTATTGCCCGCAAGCCCCTTGCGACCGGCAAAAACAAAGGCAAGCTCGCTTTTTTCTTTGTTCACACGGATGAGAGTTTCGAATTCCGGAGAAAGAATCGAAAATTTTTTTCCTCCTTCCCGCGACATATCGATGAGAGCAGTCTTTGCCGTCGAAAGAGAGCGCATGGAAAGCGGCGCGTACTCCATGACGGAACCTCGGTCGATTCTTTCCGTTAGTTCCGGCCGAAGAGCGATGTCGCCGAAAATAATGTCGGCACCGGAGGCTTTGGCGAAGCGTTCGGCAACGACTCGGCTGTCGATATACGGCCGCGACTGATTTTTATACGTTCGGGAACTTTCTCGCTCGACGATGACGAGCGAAATATCGCCGCGCGGCACGGAGAAAAAACTCGGCGTGGCGACAATGAGGACGGGATAAACCGCACGGGCCGTCGCGTTCCAGACGGAAGATATTTCTTTCGCCGTCTTTTTGACGCCAAAAAGCATCGTCCTGTCTTCGATGCCTTTTTTCATAAAAACAGAAATCCGCGCGGCCTCTTCCGCCGAAGGCGCGACAAGAAGCACCGAGCCACCACGAGCGAAACGTTCCCGGATTGCGCTTTTGTAATGGGCAAATCGGTCGTCTTCGTCTTCCTGCAAGGCGAAAACTTCGCATCGAGAAACTTGCTTCGAGATTTTCGGTTGTTCGTCGAAATTACCACTGCCCGAAAGCAAAAACTTCGGTGCCAAGGTCGAGAGGACGCTTCCCACGTTCGTCGCGAAATAATCGGCAAGCGAAGGCAGTATCTCGATGAGGGCTTTCGGCAAAACTTCTCGCGGCGAAGGATGTTCGAGTTTTTTATATTCGAAATCGGAAGAGCGGATTTCGCTTCGCGCGTCCGAGGCTTTGCGCGAAGACAAGACGACGCCGAAAGCGCTTTGATTGCGTAAAGTTATCCGTATGACGGAACCGATTTCCAAATCGGTCGCCGAAAGATAGGAAAGAAAATCGTGCGGGAGACCTCGGGCAATCGGAATGACGGAGATGACATACATATGATAAGTATAATATAATCGGACTCACTTCATATGGCTCAAAATTTTTTCAAAATCACGGGAGAAGACGGAGAAAGAAGGCTTAAAGGAACGATAACGGTCGGCGGCGCGAAAAATGCCGCTCTCAAAGTGATGGCCGCCTCCGTCTTGTTCGAAGACGGGATCGAAATAGAGAACGTTCCGGAGATAGAGGATGTGGTCCGTCTCGAAGAGCTTCTGACGGGGCTCGGCGCACACATCGAGAAATCAAAAAACAAAAGGAAAATAATCCTTCCGAAAAAATTCAAGACCGACCTCTTGTCGGAACCGGCAAAAGCCATGAGAGCGTCGATAGTACTCACCGGGCCACTCCTCGCGAGGACAGGTAGAGTTTCGTTTCCGAATCCCGGCGGATGCAATTTCGGAAATCGACCAATAGACCTTTTCCTTGAAGGCTTCAAGAAGATGGGCGCGACAATAAAATCGGAGGGAGAAAATTACGTCGCGGAAGCACCGTATGGACTTTCTGCGATGGAATTTTTCTTCAAGGTACAAAGTCATACCGGCACGGAGACTTTGATGATGGCGGCAACTCTGGCCAAAGGCACCACGACGCTCAAAAATTGCGCTCTCGAACCGGAAGTGAAATCTTTGGCCGAATACCTCAATTCCTGCGGAGCAAAAATCAGCGGCGCGGGCACATCAACCATTACGATTGTCGGCGGTAATACTCTTTCTTCGGGGAAAAAAATTTACAAGACAATGCCTGACAGAATCGAAGCGGGAAGTTTTATGATTATCGGGGCTTTGGCGGCGGAAAAGCTGACGATAGAAAATTGCGTTCCGGAACATCTTGAAATCGTTACGGAAATTTTGCGCACGGCCGGAGTCAAAGTCGAAACCGGTAAAAACGAAGTGACCGTTTACGGAGAAAAAAACCTAAAGGCGGTCAACGTCAGAACCCACGAATATCCAGGATTGCCGACAGACCTTCAGGCGCCCATAGCGGTTTTCCTCACTCAAGCCAAAGGTGAAAGCGCCCTTTTCGAAACCATATATGAAGAGCGCCTCGGCTACATTCCGGATTTGGTTTCGATGGGCGCAAATATAAAAATACAGGATAGCCACCGAGCACTCATAAAAGGACCGACAGCTCTCGTTGGAAAAAAAATTAAAGCTCCCGATTTGCGCGCCGGCATCGCTTTCATCACCGCCGCAATCGTGGCAAAAGGGGAATCGATAATTGAAAACGCTTATATTGTCGACCGTGGCTATGAAAACATCGCGGAACGTCTTTCCGCTATCGGCGCCAAGATAAAAAGAATTGATTAAAGTCCAGAAAAGCGTATAGTAAGCCAACGTATGGCGTTATTCTCAAAAAAACTCGGCATCGACCTCGGCACGGCAAACACACTCGTCTTTGTGCCGGGTAAAGGAATCATTTTAAACGAACCGTCGGTCGTCGCCGTCTCGGAACAGGACAACAAAATCCTCGCCGTCGGCGTCGAAGCCAAAAACATGATCGGCCGAACGCCGGGCGACATCATCGCGTACCGTCCGATGAAAGACGGCGTCATCGCGGACTATCGCGTGACCGAAGCGATGCTTAAATATTTCATCGACAAAGCTCTTGGCAAATGGAACATTTGGCGTCCCGACGTCTTGGTTTCCGTGCCGGCGTCCATCACGTCGACCGAACGCCGCGCGGTCATCGAAGCGGCAATGCGCGCCGGCGCCAAGAACGCCTACGTCGTCAAAGAGCCGATTCTCGCGGCAATCGGCGCGGGCATTCCGATTCACGAAGCTCGCGGTCACATGGTCGTCGATATCGGCGGCGGCACGACCGACGTCGCGGTGATTTCTCTCGGCGGCATCGTTTCCTCGACGTCGGTCAAATGCGCCGGCAACAAAATCGACTATGCTATCGCCGACTATATAAAGAAGACATTCAACTTGGCGATTGGCGACAAGACATCCGAAAACATCAAAATCCAAATCGGCTCGGCGGTGCCGCTCGAAGAAGAGCTCGCCGTCATCGTCAAAGGCCGCGATTTCATTTCAGGACTGCCGCGCTCGACCGAAATCAAAACGAACGAAATCGTAAAAGCAATCTCGCGCGAATTGCGCGATATGATAAAAGCCATCAAAGACGTCCTCCAAGAAACTCCGCCGGAACTCGCCGCCGATATCATCGACCACGGCATCGTCATGACCGGAGGTTCGAGCCAGCTGCGTAATTTCCCCGAACTCGTTTTTCGCCGCACCGGCGTCAAGGCCATTCTCGCCGAAGATCCGCTTTTCTGCGTCGTCAAAGGCACGGGTATCGCTCTCGAACATCTCGACGTTTACAAAAAGACGATTATTTCGAAACGATAAAGTCGCGCCGAACAGTGCGGTATACTTTTCCTATGTTTAACAAAGATTCTCTTCATCACGCATATTTCATCGAAGGCGGAACGTTTGAAGACATCGAGAGCGAGCTTCATAAAATAAAATTCAATCCTCGCGGCAATCCGGATTTTTGGCGTCTTGAAACGGAGAACCTGACAATAGATGACGCGCGCGTCATAAAAGATTTGCAATCGCAAAAGCCAATAGCAGGCGAGCGGCGCGTATTCGTCGTCGAAACGTTTTCGATGACGACGGAAGCCCAAAACGCTTTGCTCAAAGTTTTCGAAGAACCGACCGCCGGAGCCCTTTTCATTATCATCGCTCCGAGCGCCCATATTCTTCTTCCAACGCTTCGTTCGAGAATGGTCGTCGTGTCTGATAGAAAGCGCGCGCCAGAGAGACTTTCGCCTATTGACCCAAAGAAATTTATTCAAAACCCTCCGGCAAAACGGATAGAAATGTTTAAGCCGATTCTCGAATATAAAGACGTCGAAGGAAACAAGAAGGCCGACAAAAAAGCCGCCGCGGCTTTTCTATTGGCATTACGCGAAGAGTGCGGCATATTCGTATCGAGAATGTCTGAGCGAAGCGAGTTTTCGAGAGACGAATATGCCGCACTCGAAGCGATTGACCAGGCATTGTTTTATCTTTTCGATCGTTCATCTTCCGTCAAACTTCTCCTTGAAACCGTCGCTCT
>CAYZCB010000016.1:0-2390 GCA_964476815.1 uncultured Candidatus Saccharibacteria bacterium | reverse complement strand
ATATGTATAATCTTCAAAACTTAAAAACTAAGATAAGAGAAACCGAAACGTGGTTCGACAAAGAGCTCGCGAACGTCCGCACCGGTCGTGCCAACCCGGCGATTCTCGACGGCGTCCGCGTCGATTCGTACGGTTCGCAGGTCGCTTTAAACCAAGTCGGAAGCATAGCGGTCGAGGACGCGCGCTCGATTCGCATTTCTCCGTGGGACCAGAGTCTTGTGAAAGCCGTCGAAAAAGCCGTTGCCGCGGCAAATCTCGGCGTCTCGCTTGCCATCGACGACAAAGGCGTGCGGGTGATATTTCCGGAGCTGACGACTGAAAGCCGCGCCCAAATCGTAAAATTGGCGAAAGAGAAATTCGAACAAGCCCGCGTGACGATTCGAAAGGAAAGAGACCAGACGATTCAAGACATCGATAAAAAAGAGAAAGCCAAAGAAATGGGCGAGGACGACAAATTCCGCCTCAAAGGCGAAGTCCAGAAACTTGTAGACGAAGCCAACAAGAAACTCGAAGCGGCAATGGCCAAAAAAGAAAAAGAAATCTTGAGCTAAATGATTCTCACCGTCGTCATCTTTCTCATTATCCTCGCGGTGCTCGTCTTTATTCACGAGCTCGGGCATTTTCTCGCGGCCAAAATCTCCGGCGTGCGCGTGGACGAATTTTCACTCGGTTTTCCGCCACGGATTTTTTCCAAAACGTTCGGCGAGACGAAATATTCGATAGGATGTCTGCCGTTCGGCGGATTCGTCAAAATTTTCGGCGAGGACGGCGACATCGGAGAAAAATCTTTCGCCGCAAAATCGCGACCGATTCAAGTTTTTATTTTAATCTCCGGCATTATAGGAAATATTATTCTCGCTTGGATTCTTTTCTCCTCGGCTCTCATGTTCGGACACGCGAACTTCTTTTCAGCTTTATACGATGGAGCAAAAATGACCTTGGAAAATTTCTCCGCAATTGTCATGGGACTCTTTCAAATTATTTTTGACGCGTTTAGGGGCATAAACGATTTCGGGGAGCTTTCCGGTCCCGTGGGAATTGTATCGCTCGTCGGCCAAGCGGAAAAAATGGGTCTCGTATACGTGGTTTATTTCACCGCTTTCATTTCGCTCAATCTCGCAATCATAAATCTCGTGCCGTTTCCGGCCCTCGATGGCGGACGAATTCTCTTTGTCATCATTGAAGCCATCCGCCGGAAAAATATTTCCGTCAAAGTGACAAACGCCGTCAACACCGTCGGCTTCGGCATTCTCGTCCTTCTTCTCATCGTCGTAACGATAAAAGACGTCCTAAATATCTTTTAGTGTCAAGTCCCTTACAAAAATAGCCAAAATGAGCTAGTATCTGCTTACTTATGCGCCAGAGCCACCTGTTTACAAAGACGAGAAAAGAAGCGCCGAAAGACGAGACGGCGAAAAATGCCAAGCTCTTGATTCGAGGCGGTTTCATCCACAAAGAAATGGCCGGCGTCTATTCGTATCTCCCGCTCGGTCTTCGTGTCATCGAAAAAATCGTCGGCATCATTCGGCAGGAGATGAACGCCATCGGCGGACAGGAACTTCACCTCACCGCTCTTCAAGACAAAAATATTTGGGAGAAAACAAACCGCTGGAGCGACGCGGTCGTCGAGATTTGGTTTAAAACGAAACTGAAATCAGGAAGCGACGTGGGCTTGGGATTTACGCACGAAGAACCATTGACCGCTTTGATGAAAGAATATGTCCAATCGTACAAAGATTTGCCGAAGTATGTCTATCAATTTCAGACAAAATTTCGAAATGAAGAGCGCGCCAAGTCGGGAATAATGCGCACGAGAGAGTTTTTGATGAAAGATTTGTATTCTTTCTCCAAAGACCAGAAAGATCACGAGGAATTCTACGAAAAAGCCAAGAAAGCTTATGTGAAAATTTTCGAACGCGTCGGCTTGGGCGACAAGACGTTTGTCACGTTCGCTTCCGGCGGCTCATTCTCGAAGTTTTCTCACGAATTCCAGACGATTACCGAGACAGGTGAAGATTTAATATATCTCGACGAGAAAAAGAAAATCGCCGTGAACAAAGAAGTTTACACGGACGAAGTTCTCAAAGATCTCGGTATAAACAAAAAAGATATCGTCGAAAAGAAGGCGTCGGAAGTCGGAAACATTTTTTCTCTCGGAACGAAATTTTCCGATGCGTTTGATTTACATTACGTCGACGACAAAGGAAATAAGAAACCGGCCATTATGGGAAGTTACGGCATTGGTCCAGGACGCGTGATGGGCACGATAGTCGAAACGCTCTCCGACGAGAAAGGAATTGTCTGGCCGGAATCGGTCGCGCCTTTTGCCGTCCACCTCATCGCTATAGCGAACGAAAACGGTAAAGCTCTCAAAGAAGCGACAAAGATTT
>CAYZCB010000015.1:0-9811 GCA_964476815.1 uncultured Candidatus Saccharibacteria bacterium | reverse complement strand
GTAAGCACTATCCAAATGCCGGCAAGCATATGCACGGGAATATCCACCCAGCGTACCGTCCAATAGACGTCAAAATGAATGAACAAAACGTGAAGCGTAGCCATACAAAGCAACACAACGATAGACGGCAAAAGATATTTATTCCAAAACATGAGAAGAGTATAGCAGAAAAGAAAAAGCCCGATGTGCCGGCGGGCACATCGGGCTTTTTCGAGGGGTCATGAAGTGGTCGCCCTAGAAAATCTAGGTGGGTTGCCACACGGATGTTTCTTAGAACTCCCGAAGAAGCTCACTGAACGCATCAACGATACGACTGTCCCTTAAAATGGTTTATAGAACACCACTTCTCTGACCCACTTAATTATAAGCATACCTTTCAAGAAAAGATATCAACAGAAAAGCTAAAAACGGCAGTCAGAGATTATTTAAGCAGTCCGTCAAGGTCTTTGTTGTAGAGAATGTCCTCCATCACGAGACGATAGTCGACGATTTCGTCTTTTTTGAACCAATGTTTGATTTCTTTGTCAGCCTCGGTAACGCTTCCGGACGCGTGAATGAGGTTTCGGACGCTTCTGTCGTCGCCATCCGCCATTGAATACGAATCATGCGTGAAATCTCCGCGTATAGTGCCGACGGCCGCCGCACGAAGAGGTTCCGTGCCTCCAACAAGCTTTCTTACGACTTCTACGGCGTGCGCACCTTGAAGAACCATCGGAATAACCGGCCCGCTCGCTATATATTTTTTCAACTTTCGCAAAATTTCCGCAGTTACTTCCGATGGATCACTACTCACCGGATGTTTCTCTCCTCTGTCGGTATACGCTTTGATTGATTTTTCTCCCGTGACAATACGCCAATTTGGGTCAAGCGTGTAATGCTCTTCGATATGCTCCACTGTCGGTATCATTATCTTCATCGCCACTATTTTAAGACCTATGCGTTCGAAACGAGAAATGATTTCTCCAACAAGATTTCTTTGCACTCCGTCCGGTTTCACGATAATAAGTGTCCGTTCTTCTTTTGGGTGTTTCATGCAATTATGTTATCACAAAATAAAATTGCATATTTTCGAGCGCGTAAGTCTTAGCGAAGCGCACAAGCGAGAAAATATGTAATTTTATTTTGTGTGTTTATTTCGTAAGTATTTCAGCTCCCTTTTCCGTAATCAAAACTGTGTGCTCGAAATGTGCCGACGGTTTTCCGTCGGCGGTGCGATACGTATAACCGTCCTTTTCGAGAATGATATCTTTCGTTCCCATATTAAACATCGGTTCGATACAAATAGTCATGCCTGCGACCAAAACTTCCCCATCGCCTTTTTCTCCGAAATTCGGCACGTACGGATCTTCGTGAACGTAGCGTCCGACACCGTGTCCGGAAAGAATGTCGACGATGCCGAAACCGGCTTTCTTACCGACGGCAAAGACTGCGAAGCCGATGTCACCGACCGTACTGCCCGCTTTGGCTTTTTTTATTCCGGCATACATCGCTTCTTCCGTTTTGGAAAGAAGTTTCTTTGTGGCGGCGCTCACGGTGCCGACGGGCACCGTGAGCGCCGCGTCAGTAATGAGACCTTTGTACGTAAATCCCAAATCAAGAGACACGATGTCGCTTTCTTTCAAAATCTTCGTCTGTGGACCGTTCGGAACTCCATGGACGACTTCGTCGTTCACCGAAAGACAAAGCGCGGCTGGAAAAGGCTTCTTCATTCCATACGGCTTGTAGTCGAGAAAAGATGCCGTGCCGCCTTCGCGTTTAATGAATTCGCGGGCTTTGTCTTCCAGAAACTGCGACGAGACGCCTGGCGCGACTAAAGCGGCGAGCTCGCGTAAAATTTTCGCGTGGCGCCTGCCGCCTTCGCGCATTATTTTTATTTCTTCGGTCGTTTTGATAAAAATCGCCATCGTTTTTATATGCCGAGAGCCTTCTTTACATCTTCGAAGACTTCGGGAATCGTCTGGTCGCCGTTTACGGTAATAAAATTGTAGTACGAATTGCGCTTAAAATAATTAACCGCCGGCATAACATCGTTTTCGAACCACTTCATCCGTTCATTGATTTTTTCGTCCTTGTCATCGTAGCGGCCGCGCTTGATGAGACGCGCCGTGGCTTTTTCGTTGTGAAGTTCGAGAAAAAGAATCGTCGGCGTTTCCCTTTCGTAAAATTGTATGGCCGAATCGAGAACTTTCGCTTCTTCCAAGAGACGAGAAACACCGTCGAAAATCAAATGTTCTTTGCCCGTGTATTCGTCGTTTAAAAGACCGGTCCACATCCATACCGGCAAGAACACCGGTAAAAGTTTTCCTTGAGCCAAAGCTTCTTTGACTTTTTTCGACGTATACGTTCCGGAATCCGTGAAATCGCGAAAACGTTGTCCTGTTTCGATGTATATCGATTTTCTTTTCGGATCTTTCTTTTCCAGGTATTCAATAAGCAACTTTGCCTGCGTGCCTTTACCCGAACCCGAGCGCCCAAAGAAGACGCATGTTATTTGTTTCATGCAATCAGTTTACCGCAAAATTAATACTCCCGCATCGAGACTTGAGCGTCGATGTTTTTCACGAGGTCGATGACGACGGAGACGACGATGAGGAGAGCCGTGCCGCCGATAGCGAAAGAGGCGTTGCCCGTCGTTGAGCGGAGAATCAAAGGCAAGACGGCGATAACGCCGAGAAACAAGGCGCCAACCATGGTGATTCTCGTGACGATTTTAGACAAATATTCCGCGGTCGGGTGTCCGGGACGTACTCCCGGGACAAAAGCGCCGCTTCGCTGGAGGTTTTCTGAAATGACAACCGGATCGAACGTAACCGCCGTGTAAAAATACGTAAAAAGAAAAACAAGAATGAAATAAATACTGTCGTAGAGCCACGGGTTGTTGACGACCGAAAGGCCGACCGTGGCGATTTGATGAATGGCCGCGTTTGCCGAGCCAACGAGAAAACTGAAAATCATTTGCGGGAAAAGCAAAATCGAAAGGGCGAAGATGATCGGAATTACGCCGGCCTGGTTTACGCGAAGCGGCAAATAGGTCGAGACGCCGCCGTAGACTTTCTGACCCCTCACCTGTTTGGCATACGTCACGGGCACCGGACGTTCGGCTTCGGTCACATACACGACGGCGTAAATCACGACGAGCGACAAAGCAATCAAAGCGACGTAGAGCGGGAGTTGTGACGGGTCATAGGTCGAAGCGACTCCGGAGAGCGCCGTGGGAAGTCGCGCGATGATGCCGGCAAAGATGATGAGCGAGACACCGTTGCCCACTCCGAACTCCGTTATCATTTCTCCGAGCCACATAAGGAGTACCGAGCCGGCGGCGATGACGATAATGTTCGTGGTAAAACTGAAAACCGAAAGTGAAGCTACCACGCTTTCGCGTTGAAGAAGTATAAGAAAACCCGTCGCTTGAAGGAGTGCCAAAGGCAAAGTCAAAATTCGCGAGTATTGCGAAAATCTCGCTCGTCCCGCCTCGCCTTCTTCCTGATACATCGCCTTGAGTTTCGGCGACATAAGAGTCAAAAGCTGCATGATAATCGTCGCCGTGATGTAAGGGCCAACGCCGAGCATCATAATTGAGAGGTTCGAAAGACCGCCGCCGGAAAAGAGGTTCAAAAGTCCAAGGAATTGGCTGTTGCCGATGAGTGTCGCGAGACGCGCGGGGTCAATGCCCGGAATCGGAATCGTCGTAAGCAAGCGGAAAATGCCGAGGATAATCAAAATGAAAAGCAGGCGCTTGCGAAGCTCCTTATCGCGCCACACCATTGACATCTTTTTGAAAAATGCGTCCATGTTTTTTAGAGGACCGTGCCGCCGGCTTTTTCGATTTTAGCTTTCGCTCCTTTCGATACCGCGCAGCCGGAGACGGAAATCTTTTTCGAGATTTCGCCGTCCGAAAGAATCTTGACCGGCGGGACGACGCCGCTTATTTTTTCGACGAGACCTTCTTTGATGAGAGTCGCCGGAGAGACGACCGAACCGGCTTTGAAATGTTTTTCGATAAGTTCGAGAGAAATGACGGAAACTTTTTTCTGAAAACTGTTGAAGGCGTAGCCGCGAAGTTTCGGCAAACGCTTGATGATGTCTCTCATTTCCGGGCGGCGTTTGTAGCCGGCGCGTGCGAGCATGCCTTTTGTGCCGCGACCGGAGGTCTTGCCGCGCTTGCCGCCACGACCTCTTTGGCGTGAAGTCATTCGTTTCGTATTCCTCTTGAGGGTGTTCATTTGCATATGTTTGAAATTATTTTTGTGCGATTGCCGTCGGCTTGGACAAGTTCAACCCTTCGAGAGCGGCAATGGTCGCTCGGGCAATGTTCAGTTTGTTTTTCGATGGAGAAACTATTTTCGCCACGACGTTTGAGACGCCCGCGAGTTCGAGAACCGTGCGGACGGCCGATCCAGCGACGAGTCCCCTTTCATAGGACGGCGAGAGCGTCACTCTCGCGCTCGAGTATTTCGCCGACGTGTCGTGCGGAATGGACATTCCTTTGCTCGTATTCACGACAATCATGTGTTTCTTGGCGTCGCGAAGGGCTTTGTCGATGGCGAGAGCCGTGTCGCCGGCTTTGCCGAGTCCCACGCCGACTTTGCCTTTCTTGTCGCCAGCAACGAGAGCCACGGAGAAATTGAATCGGCGACCGCCTGCGACGACACGGGCAACGCGTCTGATGGCGAGGATTTTGTTATCGAATTCCGGTTTTGTGCGCGCACCGCGTTCCGGCTTTTTGCCGCCGCGGCGCGGCCGCGGACCGCTTCGGCGTCCGCGGTCGTCGGCAAGAGCGGGAGCCGCCGCTTCCGGCACAACGGTTGCGACTTCGGCGACAACCGCTTCCGTATTTTCCGTATTTTCCGTCTGTTTGATTTCGTCAGCCATGGTGATGATTAAAAAATAAGTCCGCCTTCTCGTGCCGCGTCGGCGACATGCTTTACCCGGCCTTTGTAAGCGAAGCCTCCGCGGTCAAAGACGACCTTGGAAATCTTCGCCACCTTGGCCTTGGTCGCGATGTGCGCGCCGACTTCTTTCGCTTGTTCGGACTTTGTGCCTTTTTTCGAAGAAACGGACGAAGCCGAAACGAGCGTTTTGCCAGCTTCGTCGTCGATAATCTGGGCGTACATAAATTTATTCGATTTGAAGATGGCAAGACGCGGACGCTCTGGTGTGCCCGAAAGGCGCGTGCGAATCTTCGCGTGTCGGCGGTCTTTCTTTTCGTTTTTCTTGTTTTTCGTTGTCATTGTCTTATCTGTTATGCAGCTTTCTTGCCTTGTTTCCTGCGGATAACTTCCCCGTCGTAACGAATACCTTTGCCTTTATACGGCTCCGGCTTTTTAAACGCCCGGATGCTCGCCGTGAAATTGCCGACGAGCTCGTTGTTAATACCGGAAACGGTAATGACGTTTTTCTCCGACGTGACTTTGAGACCTTTTGGAATCGCCACGACGACCGGATGGGAAAATCCGAGAGCCATAACAAGGTCGCTTCCTTTGACGTCGGCCTTGAAACCGATGCCTTCGACAATGAGTTTTTTCTCGTAGGCTTTGTTCACGCCGGCGACCATATTTTTTATGTGAGCCGTCATCGTACCCCACAAGGCGTCCTTTTCGGGATTCGGCGCAGTGACGGTCACGAGATTATCTTTGACGTCAACATTGATGCCGGAAGGCACGATACGGGAAAGCTCGCCGAGAGGTCCTTTGACAACGACTGTGTTCCCCGTCATTGAGACGGTTGTTTTTTCGGGAATAGTTACTGGTTTTTTGCCTATGCGCGACATAATAATAAATGTAAAGTATGAAAAGTGAAATTACCAAATTGAAAAAAGAATTTCGCCCCCGACTTGTTCCTTTCGCGCTTCATCATCGGCAAGAATTCCTTTCGGCGTCGAAACAATCATCGATCCGAATCCTTGCTTCACTCGATGAATTTCTCGGAAACCTTTGTAAAGGCGTTTCGAAAGTTTTGAGTAGCGGCGAACTCCGGCGATGCGAGGAGATTTGTCTTCCTTATATATAAGACCGATTTCAATGACCTTCGCGTCGTCTTTGACTTTACGAACCGGTTTCTTGACGTAACCGCGGTCGGCGAGTTTTTCGAGAACGGCATAGGCGACGCTTGAATCCAAAACTTCGACCGAAACCTTTCCCGCGCGAGAAGCGTTTTGTATGCGAATGATTAAATCTGAAATCGGGTCAGTCATATTACCAAGAAGATTTTTTAATGCCCGGAATGACGCCTTCGTTCGCGAGTTCGCGGAAACAAATGCGGCAGACGCCAAAGTCCCCCATATAGCCGTTTTTTCGACCACAACGAAAACATCGCTTAACGATGCGCGTTGAGAATTTGGGCTTTTTATTCGCCCGGGCTACGACTGAAGTTTTGGCCATATGTGTAGAGAAAAACAAAAAGCTTTGGGGAAAGCTTTGAAAACCATAGTAGCAAAACACTCCTTATATAGCAAGCGGCGCGGCCACTTTGGGCCGCGCCGCTTTTCCGTCCGAAACTAACGAGGGTTTTATTCCCTGTCGCTGATTTCGCTTCTGAATTTCGCAATCCAGTGTGAAGCTGCTTCCTGACCGCCGAGGCCGAATGAAAGGCCAAAAGCGAGAGAAAGGGCCACAATGACGCCCGTGAAGAGTGTCTGAATGAATCCGACCGCGATACCCAACTGCTCGAGAGCAATGAGGAAAGCGAAGATCCAAATAGCCCATTTCGTGACCGAGCCGGCGAAATTCGCCGCTTTGACGTGCGCCGCTCGAGCCGCGCCCGTAACGACTTTCTGCATAGTATCCGCGACCACTACGGCGACGAGGATAATAAGCACCGCGACAATAACCTGCGGCAAATACAGCAAGACGACTTCCTGAAGGAAGACGTTAACTTGCGTAAGGCCCAAGACCTGGAACGACGCGACGAGGAAAGCGACAATAACGAACCACTTTACCAAGCCGCCCAAGAAGGCGCCTGAATCCAGATTAAAGCCCGCGCGCTTGACGACATTGCCGAAGCCCGCCTGCTCGAGTGCCGTATCAACCTTGATCGCCCTGATGATTTGGGCAACAAGACGTCCAAGAAGCGCCGCAACAATCCATCCAATGATGAGAATGATGAGGGCCGCTATCAGATTCGGAACAAACGCCGCGATGCCATACCAGATTGACTGAAAGGCACCGGTGAGCGAATCGCCCCATGTTTGAATTATCATATGAACTCAATAAATAAATTACCAATAATTTCGAGACCTCCTCTATTCTACAGGCTTTTCCCGCTTTGTTTATCCACACTATATCCGACCTACATCCCCAGTTTATTCACTATTTTCTCGTGAGGAAAGTCCAAAACGTCCATAATAAGCTTATCTTTCATGTCCAAACGGTACTTGAAATCGACCCTGTCGAAGACGGAGAACAGGAGTTCTTTGCCGACGCGGGATTCGAGCGATTGAAGAGCTTTGGAAAGACGGGCCTTGTTTATTTTGTCGCCGACGACGAGAAGGTCGAGGCGGCTATCGGGGTTTTGAATGAATATTCCCGAAAGAATCACGAGCTGTACCCTTCCTACTGCTGAGAGTTTCTTGACGATTTCCTCCCTGGTCGGATTGGTCGCCGGCAGAAACTCCTGAAGCGGCAAAAGATAGCTGCAGCCTTTGTTGAGAATGAAGCCGCGACCTTTCCGGACGACAAGTCCGGCTTTTTCGAGAGCCTTGATTTCTTTCTGAGCGCGGGCCTTGGTCAAAGATACTTTCTCGCCGATGGAAACGGCGTCAAACGTCTTCTCCGGATTAAAAACAAATATCTTGATAATTTTCACGCGAACCGCCGAACCAAATATTGTCTCAATGGTTTTGTCGTTCATAGGAAAATAGTATACACCAAAATCCTATTGAGAAATTGGTGCCCAACAACCAATGGTGTTGCTGACGCTATTGGGATCACTTCCAATAACACAATCCCATAGCCAATTAACGGAGTTTGGTCCGACTCTTTGGTCGTATGCGCTACCAACACTACACAAGTTTGTGGCTGGTTGAGTTGCGGAAGATACTCCTTGCGAGCTACCACAGACTGCATTAGTTCCCGGCGCAGAATACATTTGACTGTTTGCTGATTGTGCTGATGTTTGAGTTGTGTTGTTCAGATTCTGCAGATTCGGATACATTTGAGTTGTTGTTTGCGATCCAGTGACCGTAAAAGTGAGAACATTGCTTGTACGATTGTTCGCATTGTTGGTAACACTCACATAGTAAGACCCCGCGGATGCATTTTGCGGAACGGTGAATTGAACTATCGAACCATTTGATGATGTGTTGATGGGATTGAAACTATTCATAATAACCGTATTGTTTGTTCCAAGATTTATTCCGCTTATCGTAACAGCAGTTCCCGCTGGACCGCTCGAAGGGGAAAGCGAGGTGATACCCGGAGTGCTCGGGGTGAATGATGAAAGACATGCTTGATATTGACCTCCGGCAGTTGCGTTGGTTACTAATGTGTTTGCTTGCGAAACCATGTTGGGAGAAATATATCCTAGAGAAACATAAGCTGAGACCAATTCAGAAAAAGGAAGAGATTGATTTGATATCGCCGACTGAGTGGCTGCTACGGCCATATTTTGAGAAATGATGCCCGCAGAGATGAGAAGACCTGTAAGTTGTTGGGTGCAAGTGGCGCCCGCTGTGTAGTTTGTACCATGATAAGTGTTGACCCCAGAACTAGTAATCGCTGTTGATGTCTGAGATGAATTAATCGTAAAGTCGTTTGAAACACCAACCAAAATACCGTTGTAGTAAATCTGAACCTGGAACATATTACTGGTCATAAGATTTGCGGGCAAAGTGAGCTGATGCTGACTTCCGGAATTCGTCGATGACATAACACCAAAATCGTAAGACTGATGCAGTAAGGCATCCTCAATCTTCACATCATAACTTCCCGACGTGTTTGCGCTGGTAAATCCAACACCAAAAGAACCTCCAGCAGTAAATGTCGAACCAGAAGTCGGATACGTAACAGAAACAGAAGCCGGGTACATCGCTTGATAAGAAGAAACTGGCGGTGTCGGGATTGTTCCCGAAACACCGTTGGCTGAAACATTTGATGTTGTTGGTGTACCTTTGACGTTCATCACTATAGAAGGTATCTGACTTTGGTCGTTGAATATTAACCTCATACCGCCAATAGCTACAGAATAAGTTGCCGATGATCCTATTGGAACAAAAGAGAGTGTTACCGGCAAGGTGATTGAATTATTTTTTTGAATTTCGAAAGCCGTATTGCTCGGAAGTCCGCTGGTTACGACTCCAGAAGAAGGGATGCTGAACGACTCGGTGTGGGAATAAGAAGACATTAAAGTCTCAACTCCATTTCTGTAAATAAAGAAAGTGAACGGTTCGGCGGATGGATTTTCTAGAGAAAAATTACCTCCGACCGCCTGAATTGAGAAATCAAACGTCGCAGTAATGGTGGTTGTAGAATTTCCGTTTACCATTGGACCTTGGCTAGAAATAATTGTCGGGGTGCCGATAATCGAGATTGCCGGCTGGCCTGAATTTGTTGCCGTGTTGTTTGTGATTGTGTTTGTCGGTGTAACGGTATTTGTCGTATTCGTCGTTGTTAACCCAACCGCCGCTTCGGCGATTGCCACCTTATCGGCCGGAATGATGCCGAGAGCTATAAAAAGCGAAATAATTTGCTGAAGGGTCACGTTCTGGGCATTTGCCGTGTTCACGGCAACGCTACCCCCAACACCCACAAGAATGACGAGTGTCAAAACCGCCGAAATAATTGATTTTTTCATTGATAGATACGATTAATGATTA
>CAYZCB010000014.1:0-9838 GCA_964476815.1 uncultured Candidatus Saccharibacteria bacterium | reverse complement strand
GCGCCGTACCGAATGGAATCTGTATTGTTTTTACAAAGTTGTCCGTCGTCTCCACTGCCACCGTTTCACTGCTCGAATATATTTCCTGTCCCGCGCTTGTCACAATCGAATACGCAACGAGAACGTCCACTCTATTGCCTCCGCCAAAATTGGAGAGTTTTACCGAGATCGGCAGTAGTTCTCCGGGAGCCACTTTTACCACAACACCGGCATTGCTCGTATCCACCTGGGCGTTTTTAGTAACATCCGACTGAGCGAATACGACGAACGGCAGGAAAATCAATCCCATAGCCATGATTACGAGTGACGAAGTGAATGCGTTGTTGGCTGATTTCATTTTAATTGTCATTTTTTTCTAGTTTTTTGTTTTTGCTTTTTACATATTTACCCACGTGCCCCACGACAAACACTATGAATATCACACCCGCTACTTCGGCGATAATTGAAAAAACGACAAAGGGTACGGGGCTTTCAGGTACCGATATAAGTGGCTCTGAAGTAATATCAAATAGGGCAGGCTTCTCGACTGGAGACAGAGTGGCACTAGCTTTTATTACAGATGCATTTTGTAACGATTTTACCGATACAGGCGATCCGATATTGGGAAGACTGGGTATAACTCCCGTGTTAGGAAGGTTTGGAATTACGGTATTAGTTGTCGGAATGATTCCACCACCGGTCACACCACCACCGCCTCCTCCGCCTCGGCTACTAAAACCGCCGTTCGTACTTGCATTCGCATTGATTGCCGGCGCCGGTACGGGAATTATTGCCACGGGGATGACGGTATTGGTGATTGTGCAGACTTTGTCGTCGCCGGCGGACAAAGTTATGCCGCCAAGTGAATCGCAATCCCCGGTGAAGCTCGATGTGAAAAGAGCGTTCGCGTCTTCGCTTATCGTGTACATGCCGGCGGGAAGAGAATACAAAGTTCCCGGCGTCGATGTTCCGGGAGCGGGACTACCGGAAACATTCACTCCGATATTTTTGACATACACGTTGAAGTCGGAAGGGGTTGACGTACCGCTTCCGTCAGCGACGACTTTGATAACGTGAAGAGTGGCAGGGGGCGGCGGCGGTTCGAAGTCGTAGGTCGTCACGACATTGCCGATGCCGATACTGAATGCGTCAACGTTTCCCACAAAGCCGCCGGTCCAGCCGCCACCCGCTTTAAATTGGAGCGCTCCCGTATTTGGTCCGGCGGATCGTATACCGATGTTTGGAAAATCCGCGAGGATTTGCGCCCACGTGCACGGACTGCTAATCGGACAAACGGAATTTCCGGGGGCGCCGGAAAACCACCAATTGCCGGGAGTGGAATTGTCCAAAGGATTCCATGTCTGCCAGACACCGGTTGAAACTGTGTTTGTGTAATACGGTTCGTACGCGAGCCGTCCCTGCCAAGAAGTATTCGTGTCGGTCACATCGGTATCGACATCAAAATCCAGATGGGGCGCAAGAGCGGGCGCGCCAGAAACTCTGTATGTGCTGTAGGAAAGAGACTTTATCGTATCGAGCCGGGTGCCGGCATACGTGAATGTTCCGAAAATTTCTCCTCCGGTGCTGTCCACCGTAAGTTCCAAACTGCCGTTACCAAGCGGGGGTGTGGACGGACCAGTGACGAAAGTTCCCGAGCCCGTTGGAGTCTCCTGCGCGAACCACCAATCCGGATTATCGGGAGTAATGATAATCGTGTTGCTCGCGTACGAATTATGAATGACTACCGTCACTGCGAGAACCACGATGATTATCAAAAAATCCCAAAAAATATGTTTGAGCCCCTTTTTCATAATAAAAACTAGGCATTACCTATACGGTAAGTAAAGCCGTTCAAATGTTTGAATTATTACAAGAGAATCGTTGACGGAGACAGTGGGATTCGAACCCACGAGGCCCTTGCGAGCCTAACACCTTAGCACGGTGCCGCTTTCGACCACTCAGCCATGTCTCCAATAGGAAAGACAATAACACAAGAACCGAAGCTTTTCTATTTTTTTGGATATACAATTAGAAAATGAAAATAGATTCTCCGCTCGAGGAAATCACGCGAATCCTACCAGACCAGAAAACGGCGCTGAGAAAACTCGGTATCGAAAGCATAAGAGATTTGATCTACCACTTCCCCAGCCGGTATGGCGACACGGCGGAGTTCGTAAATATCGACACCCTGGCAAAAGGCGCCTCGGCAACGATTTTCGGAAAAATTTCGGGACTGAAAACCTCGAAAGCTTTCAGGAAAAAGATTCCGATGGCGGAGGGTTTCGTGGAAGACGAAACGGGGAAAATAAAAATCGTCTGGTTCAATCAGCCGTACATCGCGAAAATGATCGCTCCGGACTCTCTCGTGCGCGTCGAAGGCAAAGTCGCGCAGCGCAAAGGCGAATTGTATTTTTCAAATCCGAAAATCGAGCAGGTGCCGAAAATCCCCGCCGGCACAGGATCATCTTTGTTCGGCGAAGACGGCATGACGCACGCTTTGTATCCCGTCTATCCGGAAACTTCGGGCGTGACATCGAATTGGATGTATCACACGATACAAAAAATATTCAAGGGCGGTCTTTTGAATGTAATCGTCGATCCGATTCCGGAAGAGATATTGAAAAAATACAACCTGCCGCACTGGGAGACGGCGATGGTTTGGATCCACGCTCCGCAAAACCAAAATGACGCACTGTCCGCGCGCAAACGCTTCGCTTTCGAAGAAATTTTTCTCATTCAACTCTCGCGGCAAAAAGAAAAGGCTCTGCGCGAAAAAGATCCGGCTTTCGTCATCGAAAAATCGTTCGACGAACTGAAAACTTTCGTCTCAAAGTTCCCTTTTGAACCGACGGATGCCCAAAAGAAAAGCATCGAGACGATTCTCGCCGATTTCAGGCGAGGAGTGCCGATGGCGCGACTCCTCGAAGGCGACGTCGGCTCGGGAAAGACGGCCGTCGCCGCCGCGACGGCGTACGCCGTCGCGGCGTCCCGCCCGAAAGACCAGGATTTCGGCGCGCTCCAAGTCGCGTATATGGCGCCGACGGAAATCCTCGCCAAACAACATTTCGAATCCTTCATTTCCTATTTCCGATATTTCCCGATTCCTATCGCCCTCATCACCGGAAGCGGTTGCCGCAAATTTCCTTCGAAGGTAAATCCGGCGGGCTGGACGGATATTTCCCGCGCCCAACTCCTCAAATGGGTCGGCAATGGCGAAATCCCGATTCTTATCGGCACCCACGCTTTGATTCAGAAAAAAGTCCGTTTCAAACATCTCGCGTACGTCGTCATTGACGAACAACATCGTTTCGGTACGGCTCAAAGACAGAAACTTTCGCGCAAAGAAAAAATCGTGCCACACCTCCTCTCGATGACCGCGACGCCGATTCCACGCACGCTTGCCCTTACAATGTATGGCGACCTCGACCTGACACTTCTCGACCAAATGCCCGCCGGAAGAAAAAATATCATCACCGAAGTCGTGACCGAAGACTCTCGAAGCGAGATGTACGAAAAAGTCCGCAGAGAATTGCGTGCCGGCCGTCAGACTTACATTATCTGTCCGCGCATAGACGAACCAGACCCGACGAAAGAGCTTGCTGTCTTGGCCCGCTCGGTTAAAGAAGAGGCCAAACGTTTGAAAAAATCGGTTTTTCCGGAATACGAAATCGGAATCCTCCACAGCAAGTTGTCCGATAAGGAAAAAGAAAAAGTTATGGGCGAATTCGTGTCGGGAAAAATAAAAATTCTCTGCGCCACGTCCGTGGTCGAAGTCGGCGTCTCGGTCGAGAACGCCACGGTCATTTTGATTGAGGGCGCGGAACGGTTCGGTCTCGCCCAGCTCCATCAGCTGCGCGGTCGCGTCATACGCTCCACGCATCAAGCGTATTGTTTTCTTTACGCCGAAACTTCGGGCGAAAAAACCCTCGCTCGGCTTTCCGCCATCGTCAACGCGAAAAATGGTTTCGAACTGGCCGAAAAAGATTTGACGTTACGAGGCGCGGGCGACCTCTACGGCAAAAAGCAATGGGGCATAAGCGATGTCGGCATGGAAGCTTTGCAAAATCTCAAGATGGTCGAAGCCGCTCGCTCGGAGGCTGAGAGACTTATTGAAAAAGACGAAACGCTCTCGCGTTTCCCGACGCTTCGCGAAGAACTTGCCTTGCGTGAGCAAAAAGAAATCCATTTCGAATAATAAAAGCCCTGCGCTGTCCTCGGCGGAGGACAGCGCAGGACCTTCAACATTTAAGCCGAATTTTTCGACTACAAATTACATACGAATGTACGTAAATCCATGGTGCAGAACGTTTCTGGTCCGCCCTCTTGGATTCGAACCAAGGACCCTCGAGGTATAAGCTCGATGCTCTAACCAACTGAGCTAAGGGCGGGTATTGAATTATATCGCGTTGCTTAACTAGCCAAAACAGCTAAGGGTGGGTATCAATTTCCGGTTTGGACTCTACCGATATGTTCGGCTTTTGTCCAAAAAAAGCGCTTATGCGATTCCACTCTTCAAAAACAAAACGAGCGAGAAAAGCCAGACCGACAATGACGTAGACGTATGTCTTCCATATGTCGGGAATGCCGAAGAACGGCAAAATGACGAGAATGACGGCCGAGATAAATGCTTGTTTCCGCATTCCGAAAGTATAGCAAATTTATTTCGGCGCGACGATGACGACGAATTCCCCTCTTTGTTTTTCAGGGCGTTCGGTCAAAATTTTTGAAACTTCCTCTGGTGTCCCCAAAACGTATTCCTCGTATATTTTCGTCAGTTCCCGAGCGATCGCTATTTTCCTTTCACCAACGTGCGACGAAAGTTCCGAGAGACATTTGAGAATTCTGTGCGGCGATTCGTAAAAGACGACCGTCCGATTCGACTCGGCGATTTCTTTCATCAAAGTCTGCCGGCCCTTCTTGTGCGGCAAAAATCCCAAGAAAAGAAAATCGCTTGCCGGAAATCCGGAAGCGGAAAGTGCCGCCGTCACGGCGGAGGCACCGGGAATCGGAATGATTTTGATTCCGCCCTCGCATTCGCGCCTGATTTCTTCGACCAAGAGCGACGCCGGGTCGGAAATCCCAGGCGTGCCGGCATCCGTCACAAGAGCAATATTTTTCCCTTCGCGCAAAAGTTCAATGATCGCCCTACGGCCGCTTTCACTCGAGTGGGCGTCAAAACGGCGCAACGTTTTTTTGATTTCGTATTTCGCCAAAAGTTTTGCCGTCATCCTCGTGTCTTCGCAAAGTATCAAATCAACTTCGCCAAGGATTCTGACGGCACGAAAAGTTATATCTTCGAGATTGCCGATAGGTGTCGCCACGATATAGAGGTTGCCTTTCATATATGGGAAAACAATAGCATTTTGCCCGTATTTTGATAGCATACGCCTATGAAACCGACCAGACCTATCGTTTACGTGACGCGAGACGCCGAACGGGCGTCCTCAATGGAACAAGGGGAAAATTACGCGATTGTCACTAACGAGAAAGGCGAAACGATTCTCGATACCTACGAACTTCTCCAAACGAAACGGCTGGAAGAGCTCATGAAAGAAAAAAAAGATGCCGCCATTGTTGTTTTTCAAAACACGGCGCGAATCGAAAAATTGTGCGAAGAAAAAAAATGGAAGCTCTTGAATCCTCCCGCGGAATTTTCAAAAAAAATCGAAGAAAAAATTTCCCAAGTGAAATGGCTCGGCGATTTGGCGAGATTTCTGCCGTCCCATAAAATACACATGGTAAAAGATGTCTGGTTTGACGGTACGAAATTTGTCCTGCAGTTCAACCATTCGCATACCGGGGGAGGCACGCACGTCATCGACACCGAAGCTAAACTCGAAGAGTTGAAGGAAAAGTTTCCGAATCGCGAGTGTCGCGTTTCCGATTTTATAGACGGCCCAGTGTTTACCTTAAACGTCGTCGTGGCGAAAAACACGACCGTGACCGGAAACATAAGCTATCAAATCACGGGGCTTGCCGATTTCACCGACAATCCTTTTTCCACCGTGGGCAACGACTGGAAACTTCCCTATACGATTTTGTCGGAAAAAGAACGGGGAAAAATTTTGGAAATGGCGCGCGCCCTTGGCGCGCGCCTGAGCTCGGAGCATTGGCTCGGCCTTTTCGGCATCGACGTCATTCTCGACGAGAAGTCGCGACAGATATATCTTCTCGAGATCAATGCCCGTCAGCCAGCGGGAACGACGTGCGAATCGATTTTGCAAAAATCGGCAGGCGCGGGCATGACGATCTTCGAAGCCCATATCGCGGCGCTTCTCGGAAAAGACCTCGGTGAAGTCCAAAAGATTTCCGACGGAGCGCAAATTGTTCTCCGAATAAAAGCCTCGGTTGCACGGAATATTTTCCTCGAAAACTCGCTTCGCTCAAACATTCTCGAAAAATATTCCGTGCCCGCTCGGCTTCATGAAGACGGTTTTACTGTCACGACTTACAAGAACACCAAACCTAACGCCGAACTCTTGCGAATCCGCTCAGACAAAGGCATTATGAAAAGCCACGGAAAATTAAACGATATCGGGGAAAAAATATCTTCGATTATTTCCAAACAATGAACACCCTTTCAACCGAAACCCAAAAAATTATCGAGCAATACCTTTCGCTTCCCGTCGGCGAAGGCTCGCAAACTCCGTATTTCAACAACAAAAGAAAGAAAATTCGCGCCGGCCTCCGCGCTCTCGTTGGGAAAGGCCGGCCGGAAGAAATAGCCGAGGAAGCGGAAATGTTTTCCATCCGCGAACGTTCCGGGGTTAAAAAAATGTCGAGTGTTGAAGTGAAAAAGTTCCTTGTCGACCATAATCTCGGCATCGACTGCTCCGGATTTGCGTATCACGTTCTCGACACGGAACTCAAAGCCCGCGGCAAAGGAAAAATCAGTTCCGCCGTTCGACCGTTTAGCGGTTTCGTACGAAAAATCAAACACGCGCTTCGACCGGCGGAAAATACCGGCGTGTCGACTTTTTCCCACGAAAAAAACAGCATCCTCGTGAATGAAAACGACGCCTTACCCGCGGATTTCGTTTCAATCATCAGTCCCGAAAACGGTCGCAATCACATGCTTATCGTCGAAAATGCAACGAAGCAAAACGGCATCATGAAATTCGTCTGCGTTCACTCAATCGCTTATTCCGAAGACGGCTTGTACGGAACGGGAGTCCGGCGCGAGGAGTTGACGAGTGCGGATATGAAAAAAAAGTTTCCCGGAATAATTACTTTCCGCAGATTGCGGGCTCTCAAAAGCTGATTTAGACTTCATCTATGTCCGAATTCTCTCCAGAGCAGATTGCCGGCATTTCTCACACAATCGGTTTTGGTATTCTTGGGCTCGTAATAAGTCTCCTTCTCACGCCTTTGGTGGTGATGTTCCTGTATCGTTTCAAAATCTGGCGCACAAACGGAGAGACCGACCCGACTTTGGGCATCGACGGCCGCTCTGGCAAAGCCAAGACGCCCATCATGGGCGGACTCATCATTGTTCTCACCGTCGCCCTTTTGACCATTTGTTTCAATTGGGACAGACAATTCACCTGGGTGCCGATAGGCGGCATGCTTATCGCCGCCGTCCTTGGAGCTCTCGACGACCTCTTTTCGGTTATCGGCAAGAAACGACGTGACAGATCATTCCGTCAAACGCTCGTCCTCATGAAAGTCCATAAAAACTCCTCCGCGCGGCTCTGGTATTTCCTCACACTGCCCTGGGTGGCGTTTAAAAAATTCGCGTCGTCATTCGGCAGTAAACGCGGTACGGGTGTCCACGCTCACGAAAAATTGCTTTTGCAATTCGCCGCCGGCGCCATCGCCGCGTGGTGGATTTATTTCAAGCTCGGCGAGACGTGGAAAGAAATCTATATTCCCTTTCACGGTTTTCTCAATATCGGCGCCTGGATTATCCCCCTCATCATTATCGTCGTAATGTTTACGGCAAACGCCGTAAACATTTCCGACGGTATGGACGGCCTTGCCGGCGGCATGCTTATTCCGACGTTTATCGCTCTCTCGTTTTTGAGTTCGATATTCGGTTATCAAGCGCTCGCGATTTTAAACGCGGTGACCGTCGGAGCTCTCGTAACGTATACTTTTTTCAACGTTAAGCCGGCCCGATTTCAAATGGGCGACGTCGGTTCGCTTGCTCTCGGCACACTTCTCGCGATAAACGCCCTCGTGATTAACGCCATGGCGATACTGCCTTTCATCGCCTTTATGTTTTACGTGGAAGCGTTTTCCGTCGTCATTCAGGTCATCGGCAGAGTTTTCTTTGGCAGACGGATTTTCAAAATGGCGCCGCTTCATCACCATTTCGAGCTTCTTGGTTGGAGCGAGGAAAAAACCATCATGCGTTTTTGGGTCATCCACCTCGCATTCGTAATGCTCGGCGTTTGGATTGCTATTCATTAAAATTATGGCTTACCTCAATTGGGACACGAAAATAATCTCCGATTTTTCCGAAAAAAACATTGAGAAAATGTACGACGAGGGCTATGTCTTCACTCGCGTAGATAAAGGTGTAATGAACAAGACGCGAAGTTTCCGCGTAAACCTCTCCAAATTTGAAATGTCGAGCGAAAACCGCCGAATCATGCGCAAGGCAGAAAGATACGAAATGAAAACCGTCGCTCTCCCCATTTCAGACTACGATTGGCACATAGGAAAAATGGCGAAAGATTTTTATGAATCACGCGTCGCGGAATTTTCCGCCAATAAAATAAAAGAACTTCTTACCAAGAAAAACGAAAGTAACTTCAACGTCTTGGCAGAATTTTTCGCTCCCGAAAAATTCGGCTACGCCATTTGCTATGAATCATCGACAATCTTCCACTACTCTTATCCTTTTTATGTCGAAAAAAAAGACGAGCCTTCGCGCGGGCTTTCAATGATGCTTTTGACCATTCAGTATGCAAAAAATTCCGGCAAGAAATATATTTATCTTGGCTCGCTTCAACGCCCGGGCGACACCTATAAGCTCCAATTTCGCGGAGGCGAGTGGTTCGACGGAGAAAAATGGCTGACAGACATGGAACCTCTGAAAGATATACTTAGACCATAATGAAATATTCGACAAAAAAAGTTCATTTTATAGGCATCTGCGGCGTGGCGATGAGCGCCGTAGCGACAGCGCTTTGGCAAAAAGGTTGGAAAGTTACCGGAAGCGATGCTGGATTTTTCCCGCCGGTTTCGACACATTTGAAAAATCTCGGCATTCCCTATTATTCCGGCTGGCATCCGGAAAAGATGGTCGGGGGCGGTGTGCCTGACCTTGTCGTCGTGGGCAACGCTATCGGATCAACGAATCCGGAATTCGTCTACGCGAAAGAAAATAAAATTCCGTTCAAATCGTTTCCGGAAATCGTTGGGGATGTTTTAATTAAGAAAAATTCCATCGTTTGCACCGGCACGTGGGGCAAGACGACTTCGTCGGCCCTTCTATCGCACATCTTAAAACACGCCAAAATGCATCCTTCATATATGATCGGTGGACTCGCCGCCGACGGCGCGCCGTCGGCAGCAATAGACAAAGGCAACTGGTCAGTTGTCGAGGGCGACGAATACAAAACGGCAAAGTGGGACAATGAAGCGAAATTTTTTCATTACAAACCGACGCATTTGCTTCTAACTTCCGTCTCTTGGGATCATGCCGATATGTATCCGACAGAAAAATCATATTTCGAGGCTTTCGAAAAACTTTTGAAAATGATCCCGAAAAACGGAAAAATCGTAGTTTGTGCCGATAATGAAGAGGCTCGGAAGGTGGCAGGAAAAACAGAGATTGGCGAGAGCGTAGTCGAAGCTTTGCGCACAAACGAGACAAACTCTGTTTTTCCTGCCACCACTGACGTGACATACG
>CAYZCB010000013.1:4130-10035 GCA_964476815.1 uncultured Candidatus Saccharibacteria bacterium | reverse complement strand
GGTAGGACGTCGCTCTCTGAAAGCGAAAATTTTGGTTCGATTCCAAGTCCCGCAGACAACACGAGTTAGCTCAAATGTCAATAGGCGCTTGAGATGCGCTCAAATCGCTACAGGTATTCGAGCTCCGCTCTAGTTGCTTCCAAATACGAGTTTTGTAGCAAGTGGACTTGGTAGACAAATCTTGTTGACAATATTTACTTTATACATTAGGGTAGCTGTTGGATTAACAGGGGCTTGTATACGTCAATTCTTGGCGGATACAATATGTCTCGTCTCTGGTCCTTTAACAATGGAGGAGCGTCTTATGACACCCCCTCGTACACCCGAACAGGGTGTAGTCATGTTGTGCGGTACGTCGGGCTGTTGCCCTTCGGTCGACTTCACCGACCCACAGAAGGTTATCCTCAAGGATGACTTCGGTGGCCAGGTTCAGCTCACGCCCAAGCAATGGGGCGACCTGAAGGCGAAGTTCGCCTCGGAGTCCGGTCCGCAGGGTTAGACCGGTATTGTGCGCACAACACCGACTAAACAGCTCCCAGTCACACAGGTGGTTGGGAGCTCTTTTTTTGGAAATAAACAAACAAATTAAAAACAAGGGAGGTACCACATGTGGTCCCAGTATTTGCGAACAAGGGAAAAGAATGGAATCGTGGCAATATTTCACGAACTCCACCCTGACCCTATCTTTTGCTCTACGAAGCAATGGAACAAAATCGTTCTGGGGATCACTGATGGCTTAAGGCGCTTTATCACTGACCTCAAGGAACACAAACTCATTATCGAATCGTCGCAAGATGATCAAGATGAGTTTGAAAAAGCAAGACATCACCTTGAGCGCAAGCTCAATCAACCGATAATCCTCTATTTAATGACGGCCCAAGGGTGTAACTTCAACTGCACATATTGTCCTGTACCGGAAATCGCAAGAAAGTACGGTGAATCTATTCTTTCCACAGAAGATGCTTTTGCCGGGATTGATTTGTGGCAAGAACACATTAAGGACGTATACGACCCAAACCTTCAGTACTTTGTCATATTTTATGGCGGTGAGCCGTTACTGAACAAAAAGGCAATTATAGATTCGCTTGGTTACATCAAAATAAAGAGGAACACTGGTTCT
Source organism: uncultured Candidatus Saccharibacteria bacterium (assembly GCA_964476815.1). GTDB lineage: Bacteria > Patescibacteriota > Minisyncoccia > Phycocordibacterales > UBA6065 > DATKHE01. The sequence goes on along the minus strand of CAYZCB010000013.1, from coordinate 8,915 downwards.
TTGCCAGCAAATCTCAATATTATGATTGCAACCAATGGCGCTTTAATCGACGACGAAATCATTAGTCTGTGCAAACAACACGGAGTGATGGTTGCAGTTGGACTCGACGGACCGAAATCGTCGAACGATGTCTTGAAAGTAGACATCAATGGTGCTGGAACATTCGACCGGATCGTCTCAACGATTAGGTTACTTGTAAAAAACGGGATTAGAACGTTTGCATCAGTCAGTATCACGCCTCACAACATCAATCACATATCAGGATACTCCGAATTCTTCGGAGAATTAGGAGTCGAGAAATTCGGCTTCAACTTCCTGAAGGGTCGGTTACTTCTTGAACTCGTCGGTCGTGATGGTTTGGATGGTTACTACAAACAAGCTTCACGAGGCGTCATTGAAAACGCGCGACAACAAGAAAAGCCAAACTTCGAATACCAAATGGAGAAGAAACAAGTTGCTTTCGACAGTGGAGATTTCTTTCCTGTGGACTGCACCTGTTACGGAAACCAGTTGGTAATTCAGCCTGACGGACAGATATCTAATTGTCCATTTTTTAAGGCGTGGCTCGGTCACGTAAGAAATGTGGGCAAAGATTTTCGTATCTGGAATCAGGCTATCGTCGCCGAGTGGCGTAAACGTTTGCCCCTCTACCATTCTGGAGAGGCAAAAGCAGTCTGCGGTGGTGGCTGTGCATGGAGTTCAAACGAAATGAAAGGAAGCCTGCTAGCCGTTGATGATTCAAGTCAAATCTTCTCTGAGGAGGCACTCAATGAACTTATCTGGTCTCGGTATGACCGCTTCCAGTCTCAAAGAGCCTAAGTTGGGTATCATTGGCGGTTCGGGTATGTGTTCATTTCCTGAACTTAAAGTGTTATCAAAACTAAGGCCCGAGACAAAATACGGTCTACCATCCGACGATATATCAATCTGTGAGTATGGCGGGCAGCTAGTAGCATTCCTGCCTAGACACGGATCAGGGCATCAACTTGCGCCGCATAAGGTCCCTTACAAGGCAAATCTTGCGGCACTCAAGGAGATTGGGGTCGAATATGTCATTGGAACGTGTATTGTAGGGAGTCTCAAAAAAGAGATAGCTCCCGGCAGTATCGTTTTACTTGACCAGTTCGTCAACCTAACTTGGGGACGAGACGATTCTTCTCAAGCCGACGGAGGTTCATTCATCCATTTGCCTATGGGAGAGCCGTACTGCGGACATCTCCGCCAAAAAATACTCGAGATTGCGGGTAAAAAAAATACAACCATCGTCCCGAAAGGTACGGTTGCTGTAATACAAGGTCCACGCTTTTCAACCGCAGCCGAAAGTAAGTGGCTTTCTGCAAACGGTTGGGATGTTGTGAACATGACACAGTACCCAGAGTGTTACTTCGCCCGGGAACTCGGACTCTGTTATGCGGCAATCGCCGCTGTTACAGACTACGATGTCGGCCTGCAAGAGAATCTTACGATCAGTGCAGGTAATATGGATGCAGTGTTAGAAATTTTCAGAGCAAACATCCAAAAGACGAAGTCGTTCTTACTCAACTTTGTCGAAAGTTCTGTTCCCGAACTTTCGTGCAAATGTGCAAACATTGTAATCAAAACGTACTACGAAAGTTCCTCGTAACAAACAAGGTCCCACCGAAGACAATATTCGGTGGGACTTTTTTATTTAAAAACTTACTAATGGTAAAAACTGTGGTATTTTCCAAACAGGGATGAAGTTCATTCACAATGATATAATAACCCTTTAAGAAAGGAGAATGAGTATGATAAAAGCTAAAAATCTTCATAAGAACTACGGATCGTTAACTGTTCTCTCTAATATCTCTTTCTCTCTTGAACGAGGACAGGAAGCGGCATTAGTTGGAAATAATGGAACAGGTAAGACGACTCTGTTAAGGATCCTGGCTGGATTAGAAGAAATAGATGCAGGTACACTTGAGATTGCTCAAAATACTTGCATTGGTTATCTTCCACAAGATACGAGTCTTTCCGGAAACGAAAAAATATCTACCTACCTGCGCCGAATCACAGGTATTGACGTTCTCGAAAAAAAACTCGAGGAGCTTTCAAACAGTTTGAATGACCACACGAAAACAAAACAATATGTAGACGTGCAGGAAAAATACGATCATCTCGATGGCTACGCTTTCGATCGTCGTATGGATATCATGTTGTCAGGTTTTGGACTTGAGTCCGTTGGGCTCGAACATAAGTTGTCAGATCTCAGTAGTGGACAGAAAAGTAAAGTAGCATTGATGGGTATTTTACTCAAAGGTGTTGATTTGCTTCTCCTAGATGAGCCAACCAACAATCTTGATTTGCCTGCATTAATCTGGCTTGAGGATTTTTTACGAAAAACGGATGTCGCATGTATTGTCGTCTCTCACGATCGTCGGTTTCTTGACCATGTAGTAAAAAAAATCTTTGAGATTGATTGGCGCACACACGCACTTACTGTTACAGGTGGTACGTACAGTAATTATTTGGAAATGGTAGCAAAACGGACGACAAGACAAAAAGAGAACTACCAAATCCAACAAGAGGAGATAGGGAGATTGAATGATAGCGCCCAAGAAAAACGGACAGATGCAGACCGGGGATCTCGCTGGACAGGAACTGATAACGACAAATTCTTGCAGGGTTTCAAACGTAATAGAGCTAGTAAATCTTCACGTGTAGCTAAAGCGATTGAGAAACGAGTCGAGCAAATGGAAAAAGTTGAACGACCAATCGAAAGAGATCCATTTGAAATTTCTCTTGAAGCAGAAAGTGGTTTTGGAACACTCGACATCCGTCTCATCGATGTTGTGGCCGGGTATTCCAATGGTTTCAAAATTGGTCCGGTATCATTCGAGATACGATACGGGAGCAGAGTTGGAATCATGGGTCTCAATGGCACAGGGAAATCAACTCTACTGAAGACTGTCACTGGACAGTTACTACCCTTAAGTGGAGAAATAGAAATTGGCTCTAGTGTCAGAATTGGAAACATGATGCAAGAGCATGAAACTCTGCCACGAGACATTACTCCACTTCAGCTCTTGATGGAACGCGCGCACCTCAGTCAACAAGATTCATACGCCAAATTGTCCAAGTTTAGCTTAGATGAAAGGCAGGTGGCGTTGCCTGTAAGCACATTAAGTCCTGGTGGACGAGCACGTTTACTTCTAGCGCTTTTTTCAGCTCAGTCGGTCAACACACTTATTTTGGACGAACCGACAAACCACCTCGATCTTGAGGCGTTAGAAGCTCTTGAAGAAACGCTGAAGACTTATCAGGGTACAATATTACTCGTCTCGCACGATCGATATTTCCTTGAAAAAGCCTTACTTGGAACTACGTACGTTTTGTCTGAGGGGACTCTCACAAGAATCCCTGACTACAAAGTATACGTAGCCTCAGCAGAGGAACGGGCGCAGAAACTGCTTAAATTGCTGTGACAGAACATTGGACCCGGACGAGTACAAACTTGTTTCGGGTCCTTTTTATAGAAATAAAAATGATCAAATCAGAACGTATAGCTAAAAAGATAAATAAAAAAATTAAAGTTTGGAATAACAACCACGGTAAATTGGTCGTGGCTATCGATGGCTACGCAGGATCAGGAAAAACAACAGTAGCTAATTTTATTGCCAAGCAAAATTCAAATGTACTTGTAATACATTTGGATGATTTCATCAGACATTGGAAACATAGGAAACAAATGATAGATGCGGCTAAAGACAAATCAAAAGTATTTGAATATGATTGGTATCGGTATGAAGATATACAAAGACTCGTCAATCAATTTAAAAATAAACAAAAGGACTCAATAAAATTGAAAGTGTATGATTTTGAGAAAAATGATTTCGGTCCGAAGAAATTATTTAATCTATCAAAAAAAATTCTTGTAATAGAAGGCATCCTACTTTTCCACCCCAAGCACGGCACGAGCAAACTTTGGGATAAGAGAGTTTATCTAGACGTTGATTTTGACAAGGCAGACAAAAAGAGAATCTCTAGAGAAAAGAAAAAATGGGGCAAAGATTATATCCCTGAAGATCATCAAGATAATTGGACAAAACATTTTAAAAAATCATACGGAAGATACATAAAAAAATATATGCCAAAGAAAAAAGCTGATTTGATTTTAACGTCATAGCGATGAATTTGGTTCATAAATTAGTTAGTTACTATATGGCACTCGAGCTGCGCTCAAGTGCCCATGCGACTTGAGCGCTAGAGCCAGATTCCACCACGCCTTGTAGGGTATAGGATTCGGTTCGATTCCAAGTCCCGCAGTTAATAAAAAACCGACTAATGCATTTCTGCGGTCGGTTGTCCCAGTATTCTTAGTGCTGTCTCGGCTCGAATGTAATTCGCAAGAGGTCAATCGAGAAAGTAAACTCTTTCTGTCCCTGAGTCCAGCGATTTCGATTTGAGGTCTTATAGACCCTTACCATGATCTCCCGAATGTCTTTGTAGAACCGTCTTGCCGCGAAGTCCGAGATGATTCCGGCTTCTTTGACGTGTATCAAAGCCATAACATAAGTACTGGCTCCTTCAATCCAACTCTTCAGTCTTTTGGGGTCGTTCCTGCGATTCGTATTCATAGCCCCAGTCAAAATTTCCAACAGATGTTTAAAAAGCTCGGGACATTCCGGATCGTAGAGTTTCTCTTGGGTTTTAAGTGTGCTCATTTTTTGTTTCCTGTGTTCAATCTACTTGCTTAAAGCCTTTTGTCAATATTTTGCATAAAAGTTCTAACATTGTACCTGCCTGCGCAGGCAGGCCAGACGGCCA
>CAYZCB010000013.1:0-4030 GCA_964476815.1 uncultured Candidatus Saccharibacteria bacterium | reverse complement strand
ACTCGCGCACTAGGCGCGAGTCTTGTAAGGGTAAATGCCGGTATAGGTGAATCCTCTCGAGCAATTAATCTCAAAAGCGATTATCTTCAGGTCCCGGGCCATCCCCTGGATGAGGAAAAGACCTTGTCCAAAATCGTGACGTTTGTCGCCGAAATCTTCGACCTTGAAATGGATGCCCCGCCCAATCCTCGTCAGTTTTACTTTTCCTTTCCCTTCGGCGTGGTCATAAATGTTCTTCACCATTTCTTGGAGGAATGTGACCATCTCATTCGCGTGAATTCGTTTTTCCTCGTCCAGAAATCCAGCCGCCGTGTGGACAAAGTCGGAAAGAAATTTGTCCTGCTTTTTCGAGCGGCCATTAAATTCAATGAGTAATTCGTCGTTCATATGGAGCTCCTTGCATTGAGATTACTCGGAAAAGGAAATTGTGCAAGGATTTTAGACGAAATTATTTCTTTTCTTTTGCTCTATCGGCGACGCGCCAGAGAACTTTCGCCGCGTAGGTGCGGTAGGGCGACCAGAGAATCGTGACGGAATCCATTTTCTTTTCGCTCGGCGGATTTTTCATTTTGTAGAGCGCCATAAATCCTTTGCGCAAACCTAAATCCCCTTTCGAGAAAATGTCGGGACGAGCGAGAGAAAACATAAGTATCATTTGAGCTGTCCACGGACCGATACCTTTGACGGCCGTGAGCGCCGTCGTCACATCGGCGTCGGAAAGTTTCTCAAGTTCTTTGAGTTTTAATTGTCCGGAGATGATGTGTTCGGAAAGACTTTTTAAGGCGCGGGCTTTCGCGCCCGAAAGCCCGCGCCCGCGCATTGTCTCGTCGCTTAAAGCAATGATTTTCTTTGCCGACACCTTGCCTTTGGGAAAAAGCTTCCGAAATCTCTCGAATATCGTGTCGGCGGCACGGCCCGAGAGTTGTTGACCGATAATCGTCCAAACAATGTCCTCGAAGAGGTCTTTAGACGGCGCTAGATTTTCAATCTCGAATTCCATCGACGCTTTGTGCAAGATTTTGTCGACTTTTTTAAAATGTTTTTTGGCTTTGTGATACATATATTTCTTTATACTATACTATGACTACAACTTATGAATTTGGATACATTGAGCAATTGGAATTTCTTCGTGCGCGCCCGCGATTGGTACGGCAGATTCGAACGGCCGATTTCGTCTCTCTCGCTTATCGGCGGATTCGTCTTTGACGCGCTCACCCTCCAGAGAGTCGATCTTTTTTGGGACAACGCCTGGGTCGTGGCTCACCTTCTTATCGTCGGCACCTGCATCATTCTCATAAACAAAAACGAACGCGGCGAAGGCGACGAGAAAAATCCGGCAAAGATGCACTTTTGGCTGGTCAACATTATGCAGTTCTTTTTCGGAGGAATCCTGTCGACCTACATCGTCTTTTATTTCCGGTCGAGCGACATTTTCGTTGAGTGGCCATTCATCCTCATTTTGGGACTCGCTTTCTGGGCAAACGAATCCTTTAAGAGAGCATATGTGCGACTCAGTTTTCAAATCATTCTCTACTACCTCTCGCTTTTCGCGTTCGCCATTTTCATCGTGCCGGTCGTTGTCCACGAAATGGGACCGGCGATCTTTCTTTTGTCGGGAATGTTGAGCCTCGTCGCCATCGCTTTTTTTCTGGTGCTTCTCTCGCGTTTTACGCGCGGCAAGATACGTAAAAATAAAGAAACAGTTATTGCCTGGGTGGCGGTCGTCTTTGTCGCAATGAACGTCCTCTATTTCAACAATTTCATTCCGCCAATTCCCCTGTCGCTTAAAGATTCCGGCGTCTTTCATTCGATAACGAAAAATGTCGCCGGCAATTACGTCGTCACGGCCGACCTTGGGTCGTGGTCGAACTTCTTTACCCTCTACGACGATTTCCACGCATCGGAAAGCGACTCCGTCTACGTCTACAGCGCGGTCTTTTCTCCGCCATCCCTTAACGTGAACATTATTCACGATTGGCAGTATCTTGATCCGACGACAAACAAATGGACCGACGAGGAAAAAATGGCCCTCTCCGTAACCGGAGGTAGAGATGGCGGTTTCCGCACATGGTCGGTGAAGAACGACCTCGCTCCCGGCCGCTGGCGAGTAAATGTGGAGACGGAAAACGGTCAAACGATAGGCACTGTGCGATTCACGATCGTTCCCCCTTCGCCGGACAACGTCATCGTCACGCAGGTGAAAAACTAGTTGTAATTGACATAACGGCTCTTTTAGTATATATTCAAAGGACACTCTCATCTCTAACAGGTTGGCAGTCGTGAAGGAATGACATTCAATAAACAATTTAAAAGGCCGGTACGGGGCCATTTTCGCGGTCCCGCAAGACACGGCGGCAAAAGCGAGAGAATAGATTACTCTCGTTTTATAAGCAAAGCCGTCATCACCGAAGAAGTCGAGAACTTCAAGCCCGAACACACGTTCGCGGATTTCAAGATTGACCCATCTCTCAAAGAATCCATCATCAAAAAAGGCTACGAACTTCCGACCCCTATTCAGGATCGCGCCATCCCCTACATCCTCCAAGGCCAAGACATTGTCGGCATCGCCAACACCGGCACGGGCAAGACGGCGGCCTTCCTCATTCCGCTCGTGAACAAAGTGAAACTCAATCCGCGAGAACAAGTGCTCATCATCTCTCCGACGCGCGAACTTTCGATGCAAATAGACGAGGAACTCCGCTCGCTTACCAAGGGCATGAAAATCTTTTCCGTCTGCTGTGTCGGCGGTATGCATATCGGCAAGCAAATCCAAGAACTTAAATTTCAATACAACTTCATCATCGGCACGCCGGGACGACTCAAAGATTTGATTGCCCGAAAAATGATCAAACTTTCGGAATTCAAAACGGTCGTCCTCGACGAAGCCGACCGAATGCTTGATATGGGATTTATCGCCGACATGCGTTTCATCATGGAAGGAATGCCGAAAGATCGACACACACTTTTCTTCTCGGCGACAATTTCATCCGACATCGAAAAAATAATTAAAGACTTCCTCAAAGACCCGGTGCGTATTTCCGTCAAAACCCAAGACACGGCGAAAAACATCGACCAAGACGTCATCCACATCAAGCCCGGCGAGACCAAGGGAGACGTCTTACGGAAACTTCTCTCGCAAGCGCAATTCAGCAAGGTACTCATTTTCGGCAGGACGAAACACGGCGTCGAAAGGATTTCGAAAGAACTCATCGCCAAAGGCGTCAAAGCCGAATCGATTCACGGCAACAAAAACCATTCACAACGTCAGCGCGCGCTTAAAAATTTCAAAGAAGACAAACTCCAAGTCCTCGTGGCGACCGACGTCGCCGCCCGCGGTCTCGACATCGCCGATGTTACCCACGTCATCAACTACGATATCCCTGCTACCTACGACGATTACGTTCATCGCATCGGAAGAACCGGACGAATCAATAAGAAAGGCAAAGCCCTTACATTTATCGGCGGTCACTCGTAAAAACTATCTGACGAGGAGGATAACGAACGAAAGAATTCCAGCAATGACGGAGTAGTATGCAAAAGGTGTCAGAGTTTTTGTCTTGAAATATTTGGTAAGGAATCGGACAGAAAAATACGCGCCTAAAGCGGCGAAGAGCGCGCCGACGAGAGTCGCGCCGCGCGGGTAGCCGCCGTGGAAAAGCGCTGGAAGCTTAAGAAGTGCGGCGGCAAAAATGATGGGTGTCGCCAGAAGAAAAGCGAAACGCGCGGCGCTTTCGTGGTCGAGGCCGGAGAAAAGTCCGCCCGAAAGGGCCGCGCCGGTGCGGGAAAATCCCGGAATAAGAGCGAGAATCTGAGCGCAGCCGACGCCGAAAGATTTGAGCCACGGCATTTTCGAAGCTTTCTCGTCGGCGGAAACATGTTCCGCGGGGAGAATATTTTTGCGGCGCATTTTCTCGGCGGCAAAAAGCAAGATACCGTTTGCGATGAGAAAAAGAGCGGCGCTTTTCGGCGCGCCGAAAAGCGCCGCGAATTTCTTTTCAAAAATCAGTCCCAAAAGTCCCGCCGGAATCGT
>CAYZCB010000012.1:0-11394 GCA_964476815.1 uncultured Candidatus Saccharibacteria bacterium | reverse complement strand
AAAATCGTCCAGGCGCGCAGACAACAAATGTTTCGTTTCAAGAGTCACCCCCGTCACATAACAAAAAACAGCGAGATGAACGCCCGCGACGTCAAAGATGTTTTGGAAAAGGGAGGTGAATCGGAAAAAGTTCTCATTGAGTCAGCGCGTGTTCACAATTTCTCGCCGAGAACCTTCCATCGCGTGGTCAAACTGGCAAGAACCATAGCCGACCTCGACGGAAAAGAAAAAATCACTCCGGAACATATCTATGAAGCGATCCAATATCGTCCGAAAAACACTTTTTTCACTTCCTAATAGCAGCTCGGATATTCGTTCAAAAACGGATTGTGTGCGCCGCGAACTTCGATGTGAAGATGTGGACCGGTAGCTTCACCCGTCATACCGACAAGACCGATTTCGTCTCCTTGTGAGACTTCAACGCCTTGCTTGGCGATAACTTTTTTCATGTGAGCATAGAGAGTCTGCGTGCCGTTATCATGAGAAATGACGACGTAGTTTCCGTAACCGCCGTTCCAGAGATTGTTGTACTTCGCCACGATGACCGTGCCCGCCGCCACGGCGTAAATCGGCGTGTATGTCGGCGCGGCGATGTCGACGGCATTGTATCCATGAAGCCCCTGCGAAATGCAGGCGGACGAAGCGAGCGTGAGGGGCATCGAGTAATAACTGTCGTAATCCGGACCATTCGTGTTATGCGCCGGCTCCGATGGAAGATTACTGTTCGTTATTTTACCCTGACGAAGAACGACTGATTCCGTCGATTGCATTTCACCGTCGGGAATGAGAATCGTTGTTCCGATGAGAAGGGTCGAGTCAGTCACACCGTTAAACGAAGCGATATCGCCGGCATCACTGCCAAACTTTTTGGCTATACTTTCGAGCGTGTCGCCCTTTTGTACAGAATATTTCACGCCGGTGATAGGCAAGATAACGAGTTGATCGCCAACATTAATGGGACCACTAATATCGTTCGCCCAAATAATAGTGTTGACCGAGACACCGAACATCTTGGCGATTTGCGAAAGGGAATCTCCTTCGCGAACAACATACAGACTAATGGTCGTCGTCTGGGTGTTCGATTGAATATCGGAGGCCGTGCCAGTCGAACCGCTCGCGGCGACGAGAGAGTCGTCATTGGTAATGGCAACTTGGTTGTCGTTCGGTAAATTTAAATTTGAATTCCTCGGTGCCTGAATCAAAGCGGAATTTCCGTTCAAAAAAGACTGTCCGGACGTGTCGGCGGCCTGCGCCGTATTTCCAAAAATGAAAGAAAGAATCCCGGCATGGGCGTATGACGGGATTATCGAGAGATAGACGAAAGCAAAGCCAAAAGTAAGGCTGCCCAACCAAAACTTTTTCATCTTTCCCGAAACATTTCTATCCGAAGCGGAGAAAGAATCACGAGGGAGAATAGAGATAAGCCTTATTTTTAGCCACCATTACGGGATTTTCTGGAAATATGGCCTCGTTGAGCCATTTACTGAATTTCTACCTTTACAGGGTAATATTGAGTATAGTCATATGAGAATTTTAGTCAATTACGCTATCCACTGCTATATTTAGACCATGGAAATCCTCAGCGACAAACAAAAAGAGGCTGTTCAATATACCGATGGACCATTACTCGTCATTGCCGGTGCCGGAGCGGGGAAAACTCGCGTTATCACGGAAAGAATCGCTTACCTCATTAAAGAAAAGAATGTTTCTCCGGAACGCATCCTCGCGGTAACGTTTACAAACAAAGCAGCGAACGAAATGAAGGAAAGAGTGAGAAAAATCCTCCAAAAACGCTCTTCGTATCTCGATTCCGCACCTTTTATCGGCACGTTCCACGGATTGTGCGCTTTTATTTTGAGAAACGATTTTGAAGCGGCCGGTCTGCGGAAAACATTCGTCATTTTCGACAGAGACGATTCAAAACGACTGATTCGCGACGCCATGAAAGAAATCGACCCGGAATTGCCGAAGCGAATCGAGCCGGGAGCGGCGCTCGGCATCATTTCGAGGGAAAAAGATACTGGAATGGACGCAAAAACATTTCTCGAAGGCCGCAAAGACGAGTTTGGGAAAACCGTCGGCGTCGTCTGGGAGAAATACGAAAGAAAACTGTGGGAAGAAAACGCCGTCGACTTCGACGATTTGCTCATCAAAGCTTTCAAACTCCTGCGCAACAACGTCGACGTCAGGAAAAAATATCTTTCGCGATTCGAATACATCGAGGTCGACGAATACCACGACACCAACGCCATTCAATACGAGCTCGTGAAACTCCTTGCCGGCGAGAAAAAAAATATCATGGTCGTCGGCGACGTGGACCAATCGATTTACAGCTGGCGCGGCGCCGATATCAAAAACCTCATCAATTTCGAGCGTGATTTTTCCGGAGCCAAAACGGTATTGCTCGAGGAAAATTATCGTTCGTCGAAAAACATTCTTGATACGGCAAATGCCGTGATACAAAAAAACAAAAATCGTTTCGACAAGACGCTTTTCACCAAAGCTTTGGGTGGAGAAAAAATTTCCGTTTACGAAGCCTACGACGAAACGGACGAGGCTAATTTCGTGACGGAGAAAGTCGCCGAAGCGATTTCTTCCGGCACAAAAGCGGAAGAAATCGCCGTCTTATATCGGGCAAATTTCCAATCGCGAGCGCTTGAGGAAGCTTTTCTTTCGAAACAAATTCCGCACATCGTCCTTGGTACGAGATTTTTCGAACGAAAAGAAGTCAAAGATATCCTTGCCTACATACGCGCCGCGCAAAACCCAGAATCGCTCTCAGATATAAAACGCGTCATCAATCTGCCGCCGCGCGGCATCGGAAAAGTTTCCATCGCAAAGATTTTTTCCGGAAACGAAGACGACTTGTCCGGTTCGCAAAAAGAAACGTGGCGAAAGTTCAAAACGATGCTCAAAAACATCGCCGAAGAAATCGAAAAAATCCCGCCGTCAAAAGTCGTCCGGCTCGTCTACGAAAAAAGCGGACTCAAAGATATGCTCAAAAATCAAGGCGATGAGGGGGTCGAAAGAATGGAAAATATCGAGGAATTATCGGCCTTTGCCGCCCGTTATGACGGACTTTCTTTCCCGAACGGCATTTCAAAACTTCTCGAGGATGCCGCGCTCGCGACCGATCAAGATTCGCTCGACGGCGATCCGAGAGGCGCGCGACTTTCGACCGTGCACGCGTCAAAAGGACTTGAGTTCGACATCGTATTCGTCACCGGACTCGAACAAGACCTCTTTCCACACAAGGCAATCGATGGCAAAAGCCGAAACAGAGACGATGAGGAAGAGCGGCGACTTTTTTACGTCGCCTTAACTCGTGCCCGAAAAAAACTATATCTCTCACACGCGTCGACGCGAATGATTTTCGGCTCGAGACAATGGAACGCACCGTCGGAATTTCTTTTTGATGTGCCGGAAGAACTTGTCGAGCAAGAAGAAAAAGTCGAAGGTGGAGGAAAGGTGATATATTTCGACATATGAAACCGAAGAAATTTCTCGGACAAAATTTTCTCATATCGACGCGCGTATCAAACATGATCGCGAAGGCGGGAGACATTACTCTCGGAGAAACTGTTGTTGAAATCGGGCCGGGAAAGGGCGCGTTGACGAAAGAACTCCTCGACGCCGGTGCACGCGTCATCGCGATTGAGAAAGATGAATCGCTTGTCGAGACGCTTGGACACAAATTTATCAGCGAAATCGACGACAAGAGACTCGAAATAATCGTCGGCGACGCGCTCGACGAGATTCCGCTCCCAAAAAAATATAAACTTATCGCCAACATCCCGTATTACATTACCGGCGCGATTATCGAGAAATTTCTCGGTTCCGAAAATCCGCCGACACTCGCTGTGCTTATGGTTCAAAAAGAAGTCGCGGAAAGAATCGTCTCGAGAGATAAAAAAGAAAGCATCCTTTCGATTTCTGTAAAAATTTTCGGCACGCCATCCATCGTGATGAGGGTTTCTCGCGGGAATTTTTTCCCGATTCCGAATGTCGACTCGGCGGTGCTTAAAATTTCAAATATACACAACCCTTTCGCCGATAAAAAGGAGGAAGAAAAATTTTTCTGGTTCGTGAAAAAAGGTTTCGCTCACAAAAGAAAAAAACTGACGAGTAATTTGGAATTATCCGCCGAGCAAATCGCAAAAACGGCCATTCCCAAGAACGCCAGGGCGGAACAGCTCTCCATAGAAGATTGGCGGAAAATAGCCGAAAAACTATAGACTGTCGCCGTGAAAGACAATCGGGAATCCGTAACCGACTGGAATATAACCAACAATGCAAGGAATGGTCGCGGGTAGAGCGGCTCCGAGTAACTCCTGACCGGGATGCGGTATCACGTGGTTCATAAAAGGCAACTCGCCTGTGAACCACATGTAAGGGACTACCTCAAAAAACGGAGGAGTTGATATGGCGTCTTTTACGTAAATCAGAAGTCCTGTGTCGCACACGGTTTCACCAGTGACAAGTCCGCCAAAATAAGGCACACCAACGACAGATGCTTGGATTTTTGTTTTCGGTAAGACGAAAATAATCAAAAGAAAGACCGTCGCAACAATCAATCGTGAGAAAAATCTTTTCATACGTGATAAAATTATACCATGCCTCGCATCATCGCCGCCCTAGCTATCGCCGCCGCCCTCATTTTCGGCGTCTTCATAATAAAAAATAAAATCACGTCGCGGGCGGACTCAACATCACTCATCGCCGAACAAATTCAAAACGCCAACCAATCGTCACTACAAGCTTACGCGCAAGAATTGCAATCGCTCGGCGCGGCAAGCGACACGAGCGCCGTTCTTTTACCGACGACTTCCGACATAGCGACCGGAACAGACGCAACGCTTCCGCCGCCTTCGGCGACGGATTTGCTCGCCCAAAATATTTTGGAGACTTATATGAACGCCAAACAATCCGGTGTTGCCGTCTCGAGTGATGTCGCCACTCAAATCGCCGACAATGTTCTCTCGCAACCATACCAGGATTCGCAAACGGCAAAAACATATTCCGCGGCTAATCTGAAAATAGAAAATTCATATTCGGCGACCGACATTGTGGATTACGGCAACGCCGTGGGTAAAATAATTTCCGCTCCACCGGCGGCAAACGAACAGTTCGAGCTTAATGTCTTTGAAGCCTTCGCCAATAGCGGCGACGAAACGGCCCTCTCTTCGCTTTCATTAAATATCGCCAGATACAAAAAAATGGTCTCGTCTCTTTTGACCGTTTCCGTGCCGCAAATATTCGTAAATAGCGACATCGGCCTCATCAATTCTCTGTCGGAAATAGTGGACTCGATTCAAAAAATGCAGAACGCGCCGACAGACCCCGTGGGCGCCATAAACGCCACGACGGAGTATGAAACAGCCGCGCACAACCTCGTCTCGGCGCTTTCAGCCGAAAAAGCCATATTTTTGAAAGAAAACGCGACGTTTTCCTCAAGCCAACCGGGATACATTCTCGTAAAATAGGGTATAATTTGGCAAATGACTTTGCGATTACAGAAATATTTTCTTATCGTAGGAATCGCCTCTATCGTTTTGTCGCCCCTGGTATTTTTTTCATATCCCAAACAGGCAAAAGCCGACACCCCTTCGTGCGCTTTGGCAGAGATAGGTTCTCTTCTGAGATTTGGAGCCACAGCCGGAACGGCTACTGCTGGTGGCGTCACAACTAATGCTTCCGGGCAAACCTTGAATGCTGGAGCTACCGCCGTGACCGTCCCAGTAAATCCAGTGGGGCAAAGCCTTCAACTTACTGGTGTAACAACGGTTCTCGCTGCACAAAACGTTTTACAAGGCCAGACCGCCGTCACAAATACCCAAAACTCTTTCTCGACGTGCATTCTTAAACCACTAATGATAATAATGGCCCAGAGAATTCTCGCCAATATTACAAACAGTTTGGTCACGTGGATTCAGTCGGGCTTTCAAGGCAATCCTGGTTTCGTCACAAACATCGACGACCTCGTGTCCCAATCGTCGAACGAAGCCATTGGACATTTTATAAACAGCACCGCTCTTTCATTTCTCTGTCAGCCGTTTTCTCTGCAGGTGCGTCTGGCTCTAGCCACGCAATTTAGCGCTCAACAATATTCCGGTTGCACGCTCACGCAAATAGACCAAAACATTCAAAACTTCGGCAACACCACGCAAGCTTGGCAAAGCTGGCTGAAAATTTCGACCATACCGATGAACAATCAGTTCGGCGCGTACGTTCAACTGAGCTCGCAGCTCGGCAGTCAGCTCAACACGAGGGTTCAAAATATAAACAACGAACTCCAGCGCAACCTCGGGTTCTTGGATTTCAAAACATGTCCCGGCGGATACGTTGTGGACGCCGTCGACGGAGAACCGGGAGAAACAATACCCTCGCAACAAGGCAGTTCTGGAGCATATTGTCCGCATCTTGTTTCAACGACCCCAGGCTCGGTCGTCCAAGGCGCGATAAATACCAGGTTCGGCGCCGAATACAACGAACTAGCCGTCGGCGACGACATAAACCAAATCCTCGGCGCTCTGGTAAACGAAATGGTAAGTAAAACTCTGACGGGCGCCGGCGGTCTCCTCGGCGGACATACTCAAGGCGCCTCGAACACGGACCTGACGACAGCCGCCACCACAAACGGAAATGAGGGTAATCTCTCCACGGTAAACACCATAAATCAACAAGTATCCGAAGCGACAAATGTCGCGGCGGGGACCTCAGTTTCTTCGGGAAATATAAATCTCGCGGCGGGAGCAACGGCAAGCGCTTCTTCGGTCGGCGTCGGAAGTAATCCGGCAAACGCCACCGACGGCGACGTGAACACAACATTCGTCTCGAGCAACGAGAGCACACCTTCATACACGCTCGATCTCGGAACACAGCAATCTTGGAACGAAATAGATATCTTGGCGCCGTATCCGACGCAAACGACGCTCGGTCAAATAGAAGTGGAGATTTCAAATTCTTCAACATTCGACCCGACCGACGCTTCGACAAAAATCTGGGACGAGGCGACAAATGCTTTCGTTTCGGCTCAAAGCGAAAACCCAAATTACATTTTCAATTCGACGACATCGCCGACATTTACCATCTCAGCACCGGCCACGGCGGAGTTTATAAAAATAACCAAGGCCTCAAAACTGGCTCTCGACCTCATCAACACCTGCGTGAGTGGTCAAACCGACTCGGCGGGGAACTGCGCCGACCCACTCCAGATTTCGGAAGTGGAAGTTATGACAAACTCCGGAAATAGCTCGAATCAAACTACAACAAGCGGAACCACGGCGGCACTAACGCCTTCAGTTTCTTTCTCCGGTAATCCGACAACTGGAAGTATTACTTTAAACACAAACGCAAATGCGCCGAGTGATTACTCTCTCTCGATTTCAACGTCCGACACGATAGCGACGCCGATTTCCGCGTTTGTCACGTTAATGCCGTCTTCCGGAGGATTTAGTGGAAATAATTCCTTCGATTACGAATCTCTGACAAGGACAAACAATGGTCAATCGGCAAACATCGACTTGAACAACAGTCTAATAAACACGGGTGCACTTCCTCTAAGCAATATTCAGCTGCCGATGCAGATAAATCTGGCGATAGAAGCAAAATCGGGTTCCTCCGGCGCATACAGTTTTGTCGTTGACTTAAAAGACGCGAACGGTGTCGACCTCGGAACAAACACCGAAACGTTCGTCATACTTCCATAAAATGAAACACTTTCGTCTAAAAATAATTCTCGCGCTCCTCATTCTCGCAGCAGCCTTCGCGCCTCTCTCGGCTCTCGCCGCGCCAAATCCTCCGGCGGCAAGCGTGTCGACCGGACCAACCACCGCGCAAACAGCGCAAGCGCAAACGGCGGCGGCAGGATCGAACACACCGAACTATAGTTGGTACGACTATCTCAATCCTTTGACGTGGATTGACAGTGCCATGGAATTAATAGTTCTCCCGTACGCTTCACTTATACTCGCCATCGCCGGAGGATTTCTCGATTTCTCCATCAACTTTTCGCTTCACACCGCCGACCTCGTAAACCAATCGGGAGGAGCAATAGTTCTTGGTTGGACAATCATTCGGGATATCTTCAACATGCTCTTCATTTTCGTTCTCATTTATTCCGCCATTTCCATTATGCTCAATTCATCGAGCTGGAACGGTAAGCAGGTGCTCACAAAAGTCATCATCGCCGCCATCCTTATCAACTTCAGCTTCTTCATAACCGAAGTCATCATCGATGCCGGCAACCTCATCGGAGGATGGTTCTATCAGGGCATTCAAACCACCATCGGAGCAAACGGCAGCATCAGCGCGTCCATAAGCGCCGCGCTTGGCGTCTGGACATCGCAAACGTCGAACGCCACCACTGGTTTGATAAGTACCGCCTTGATTGGCCCGTTTGGCACTCCAACAAGTAATGTCTTGGCGGCGTTTATACGCTTCGGTATCATTGTTTTCGCTTCCTACATATTTATATATGTATCGATACTCTTCCTTGCCCGAGCCGTGTCACTTCTCTTTTCTTTGGTTATGTCGCCTCTCGGTTTTGCCGGGGGAATTTTGCCGCAAACGAAAAAATACGCCGACAAATGGAAAGATGAGCTTATAAAAGACATTCTTCTCGCTCCCGTATTTCTCTTGTTTCTCTACGTGATCATTGCTTTCGTTAATAGCCCTATTTTCACGGCAACAGGATCAATATCGGCAAATTTTTTGTTGAATCCAACAGACGCTCTACAACAATCTTTGGGGGCATTCTTTAAATATTTTCTTCTCGCCGGAATGCTCTTATACGCTGTCAAAGCGGCAAAAGACCAAAGCAGCGCTCTCGGCAGTGCTCTTGAGGGTATGGCAAAGCAACTCGCACAAGCGGCGGCCGGAGTGGCGGTCGGCGTGGCGACCGGCGGAACGAGTTTGGCGCTTCGCACGACCATCGGTGCAGCAGGCTCAATGGTGGCAAACAGTGACACAGTGAAAGGAATGGTTGGTAGCAACAACAGGGTAACAAGCGCTCTTGGTTCAAGCCTCCGAACCACCGGCACGTGGACATCGAAACAAAACTTCGACGCAAGCAAGACTGTCTCCAAATCATTCGGGGTAAATATACCGAAATCGCTCCAAGCGGAAACAGGTAAGGGTAAAAGCGGCTACGCGGGATTGCAAAAAAGAAGGGAGGATGAGGCCAAGGAAACCGCTATGTTTATCGGACCGAGTGATATACAAGAGGGAGCTATGAAAGTGGCTAACGACGCTGCTAATGCTTCCGTAACAGTAGAATATGGTTCGGAAAGACAAAGACTTGAAAACCGACGTAACGCAACAAAAGCAACTTACGGTGAGGACCACCAATTCTACAAAGACGATGTCGCGGCACTCGAAGCGCTTTCCGCAAAAGAAAAAGCGATGAAAGAAGATATTCTCGCCGAAAAAAGAAATGCCGACCCAAGCTTGGATGCAGCATTTAAGGCGCAAGAAAGACTTAATACCTATACTGGTGAAATAGAAAAAGGAAACCGTGGAGGACTCAATCCTAATTCAATTGCCGGACTCAAAAATCCGTTTGGTGCCACAGCGAAAGCCGCCGGATTAGCGTCAACGGTGTTTGAAGCAGTTGGTATGGATTGGGCAAAAAACTTCTCCAAAGGAGTATCAGAGGGTCTCAGAAAAGGTACGGCCACCGATGAGAACCTTGCCAAAACAGTAAGAAAAGTGAGTGAGTTGCGAAAAGAAAAGGCTAATAAAAAACGACTTGTCGATTTAGCTGAGGCGGCGGATGAAGCAAGGGGTGGAGATAATAAAAAAGGTGAAGACAAACCGAAACCGGAAAAACCGGAAGGGGAAGCTAAATAAAAAATTATGGACCAAGAAACACAAAGACAAATACAAGAAAGATTAAACTCACTGCCGCTTGAGTTGCAACAAGCAATCGATTCCGCCGACGTGACAGAGAAAATAACGGCAATCGCGAAAAAGAATAATCTACTCATCGATCAAAGCGAAAGTCTCTACACGGAAATCTTTCTCGCCATGCTCGGAGTCACACCTCTCGCCGATTTGAGCAAAAACGTGATGAGAAACGTCAATGTTCCGCTCTCAACCGCCGTGTCGATAGACAAAGACGTCAATGACCAGATATTTTTGCCTATACGCGAAGCTTTGCAGAAAATCCAGGCGCCGCAGGAAGAAGACCGAGACCAAGGAGACGTGTCCGGTGTCGACCGAGAGCAAATATTGGATGAAATCGAAAATCCCGTTCCCACGCCGGAGAGAAAAGTCGCGCCGATTATAGACCCGGCGCTCGAAATTGCCGCGAGGTCCGCGACAGACGGTTTTGTCGCGGACAAACTCGCGAACCCGACCGCGGCGGCGAGTCCCGAACCCGAACCAACTTTTGCCAAAGCGACGCCGACTATTGACACCCCGAAACCGCAAAGCACGTACGCCGACGACCCGTATCGGGAGCCGTTAAATTAATATATGCGTTTCCAAGTCCCACAATTTATCGAAGTCGAAGACAAAATCTTTGGACCACTCACGTTCAAACAGTTCGCCTACCTCATCGGCGGCGCGGGACTGTGTTTCGTCATATACCATTTCGTCGGCTCTCTATATATAAGCATCATATTTATGCTTCCGGTCGCCGGAGTCTCCCTCGCTTTGGCTTTTTACAGATACAACGGCAAGCCGTTCATCTTCGTCGTCGAGTCGGCGTTCAAATATTTCTTCGGCAACAAGCTTTATATCTGGAAAAAACAGGAGCGCGAGCCGGTGGCGAGAAAACAAACCGCGGCGCCGGCCGAACAGGCTCCGGACTTCTACATACCAAAACTTTCCGACAGTAAACTCAAAGAATTGACTTGGTCCTTGGATATCAAGCAGGCGGAAAATCCGGTAACCGACTCCGGAGGTCAAAAAAATGTCTGATATAATTCGCTTATGGCTGTAGCCTCCAAAACCACACAAGAATTCGTGCCGATAAAGGAAATCCGGCAGGGCATCGTCATCCTCAAGGACGGCTCGCTTCGATCTATCGTCATGTGCTCGTCTCTCAACTTCGCCCTGAAATCCGCCGACGAACAGCAGTCGATAATGTTTCAATTCCAAAACTTTCTGAACTCGCTAGACTTCTCCATCCAGATTTTTATCCAATCGAGAAAGCTCGACATCCGTCCGTATATCGCTCTTCTCGAGGGACGGGAAAAAGAACAGTCAAACGATCTGATGAAAATCCAAACGCGCGAATATATTGAGTTCATAAAAACCTTTACCGAATCGACAAACATCATGACCAAGACCTTCTTCATCGTCGTGCCGTATTCCGCTCCGGTCATCCAAGGAAGTTCCGGCGTCAAAAATATTTTCGGCAAGAAAAAATCCGCCGGGCAGACGAACGCT
>CAYZCB010000011.1:10449-11599 GCA_964476815.1 uncultured Candidatus Saccharibacteria bacterium | reverse complement strand
TTCGCTTTCAGAGAGCGACGTCCTACCTTTAGACGATCCCGCAATGTTCTCTTTCGAGACTTTCACGATAGCATAAACAGCCAAAAAATCGAGTTATTTGTTTGAGTGGTAGAATAGAAAAATGTTTTATGTCTACATCCTCGAATGCGCCGACGGGACGCTCTATGTCGGCGCGACGAACAATATAGACAAGCGTCTCGCGGAGCACAACACTTCAAAACGCGGCGCTCACTACACGAAAATCCGTAGACCGGTCGTACTCAAATATTCCGAAGCCTTTCCTACTTTGGCTCTTGCTCGCGCCCGCGAAGCGGAGATTAAGAGGTGGAAGAGGGAGGAGAAGTTGGAACTTATGAATAGAAATTAATTGATTTCGGAGTAGGAAGAGAAAACAATCAAGACCCTTGAAAGAGTTATTTTGATGACCCCAGAAAACATCCACTTGAATTCCTTCATGTACGAACCAATTATAGACATGACCGATGAACACTTAAAAAAACTTTATGAAGATGTATCAAAATTGTAATTTTTAAACAATATGTCGGTCCTCAACTTGGTACCAGACCCGCAGCGTAATTTTTCTTCCATTTGCTATAATTACCGCTGTCTAGTAATACACAAAACAATATGTCCAAATCAAAAAACCTAACGCTTTGGGTCATACAAATATTACTCGCCCTGCTTTTTATATTTTCCGGCGGGAGCAAACTCGTATTGCCGGCGGATTTCCTCGCCGCCCAAGTGCCGCTTCCGGTCATGTTCATAAGAATCATCGGCGTTCTGGAAATCCTCGGTGCGCTCGGACTTTTCATTCCGGCTATATTCAAGATGAAATCTTTCTGGACGCCACTTGCCGCTTGGTGTCTCGTCGTCCTCATGGTCTGCGCGACGGTTGTTACGGTCGCCACAATGGGAATGGCCCTGGCGATTCTGCCGGTAGTGACGGGAATTCTTTGCGCCATTGTCGCTTGCGGAAGAAGGAGCGCCTAGTCCCAGAGGAAAGCGTTGCCGAAATGTCCGTATTTTGCCGTTTCTTCAAACTGCGGTTTTCGCAAATCCAAGAATTTGATGATGGCTTTCGGACGCAAATCGTAACCCTTTATTTTTTCCTGCTTGCCGTCTATCGTGACCGTCGCCATCGTCGGATCGG
>CAYZCB010000011.1:0-10349 GCA_964476815.1 uncultured Candidatus Saccharibacteria bacterium | reverse complement strand
CTTTGGCGAGGAGAGGAACAATTTCTTTTTTCACGGTTTTCGCCAAAAGCGAATTTTTGCCGTAGTCGGCGTTGCACACCGACGTCAGCACGGAAAGGACTTTGCCGTTCTCGACCGTCACCTGAGATTTGCCGTCGGTCGCGCCCATGGCTTTAGTCAATTTTCGCGAGAGCACGACCTCCAAAGGCAGAAACTCCTTGGTCTCGCTCGTGGCGTAGCCGACCATGATGCCCTGATCGCCGGCGCCGTCATCGTCGACGCCGTGCTTGATCTCCGGACTCTGCTCGACGACATTGACGGTGACGCCGATGTTTTCCTTGTAGCCGCACTCCCTGTAGACGTCCTGCGCGATTTTCCTGATATTTATTTTTGCCTTGGTCGTGAGTTCGCCCGTGACGGTGATGATGCCGTGACCGCCGAGAACTTCGATGGCCGAGCGGGTAAAAGGGTCTTGTTTGAGGCAAGCATCGAGGACCGCGTCGGATATTTGGTCGCAGACCTTGTCCGGATGGGCGATGGTGACCGACTCCGCTGTTTTTGTCATAAATGTAAAAACTAGCTAATAAAAACTCCTTCCGTTAGGAAAGAGTTTTTATTTATCTTTCCCTTTCGGGATTGGATGGGGCACCTTGCTGATTTCTCAGTAGGTTGTCGGGCAGGTCGTCGAGCCAATACTCTATCTGCCGCTCTTGATAACGATATGGAGTTGTCTTTGTATATTAATATTCCGCCAAATATCGCGCAACTGGGGAAAACTATTTAGCTTTGGCGAAAAAACGTTTGCCTTTTTGGATTATATCGCCGGATGAAAGCGTCACGTCTACCGACGAGACAACCTCATTGTTTAATTTGACGCCTTTTTCGGAAATCAATCGTCTGGCTTCTGATTTGCTTTCGGCGAGTTTCGAATCGATGAGCGCATCGATTATATTTTTTCCCGCAATAGTAAACTCGGCGATTTCTTCGGGAATTTCTTTTTTCTGGAAGGTTTTTATGAAATACGTCTCCGCTTCGGCGGCTTTTTTCTCACCGTGATACATACGGACGATTTCTTTCGCCAGTTTCATTTTCTCGTCTTTGGGATTTCCGCCGCGGATAATCCTTTCTTCGACGGCTTTGACTTCATCCATCGGCACGCGCGTGCAGTGGATAAAATAGGTGGCGATGATGTTGTCGGGAATGGCCATGATTTTACCGAACATATCGTTTGCACCATCCGTGAGGGTGATGGTGTTGCCCCAGCTTGAGCTCATTTTTCTGCCGTCGCTTCCCGGAATGATGTTCATCGTGATGATGTCCTGCGGTTCTTGACCGTAGACTTTTTGGACCGAACGGCCGGCGAGCATATTGAATTTTTGGTCGGTGCCGCCGAGTTCGACGTCTGATTTTATGATGACCGAGTCGTAGCCCTGCATGAGGGGATAGAGGACTTCGCGAAGCGAAACACGTTTGCCGCTATCGAGCCGGCGTTTGATATTGTCTCTGTCGATAAAATCCGAAAGGGAAAAAGCCTCCGCTTGAAGACCAATTTCCGCGAAACCGAGCTTCTTCAGCCATTTTGAATTGTAGACGACTTCGGTTTTCTTTATGTCCAAAATTTTCGCCGCTTGCCGCGCGTATTCTTTCATATTTTTCTTGACGGTCTCGGGAGAAAGCATCGGCCGTTCACTGTCTTTGTCGGAGGTATCGCCGATAGTTCCCGTGAAATCGCCGATAATGAAAATTATTTTGTGCCCGAGCTTTTGAAAGTCGCGCAGTTTAAGGAGCACAACCGCACGGCCAAGATGAATATCTGGACTGGTCGGGTCAATGCCGAGCTTGATGCGCATTTTCTCGCCGCTTTTGAGGCGCTCTTCGAGGTGTTTTTTGTCTATGACTTCGGCGACGCCGCGGGAGAGGATTTCTTCTATATTCATAGGATTATTTTAGCACAAAATATTGCCGTATTTTCTCGCTTGTGCGCTTCGCTCCGACTTACGCGCTCCAAAATACGGCAATATTTTTGTGCTACTATTTGTTTATGGCAACTCTCGTTTTTGACATTGAAACCGTCGGCGAAGATTTCGACTCTCTTGATGAAGCGACGCAAAGCGTGCTTACGCGCTGGATAGAGAAAAGTTCGCAAAGTGAAGAAGAATATAAAATCGCGCTCGAAGACGTCAAAAACGGTTTGGGATTTTCGCCTTTGACCGGCTCGATTTGCGCTATCGGCGTCTTTGACGTCGAGAAAGAAAAAGGCGCGGTCTATTTTCAGGCGCCGGGACAGAAGGCGGTTGACATCGAAGAGAACGGCGTGAAGCTCAAATCAATGACCGAAAAGGAAATGCTTGAAAGTTTTTGGAAAGGCGCGGAAAATTACGACACCTTTGTGACATTTAATGGCCGCTCGTTTGACGCGCCGTTTCTCGCCCTCCGCTCTGCGGCACACAATATCCGCCCGAGCAAAGACTTGCTTTCGAATCGCTATCTTTCCCTTCAGCGCGCGGGCGCGAAGCACGTGGACCTTCTCGACCAGCTGACGTTTTACGGAGCGATGTGGAAAAAGCCGAGCTTACATCTCGTCTGTCGCGCCTTTGGCATCGAAAGTCCGAAAGCATCCGGCACGACGGGCGACGATGTCGCGGGACTTTTCAAAGCCAAGAAATTTATCGATATCGCCCGCTACAACGTCGGCGATTTGCGGGCGACGAGTGCTTTATACGAGAAATGGAAGAAATATTTGGCGTGATATAATGCTCGGCGTTACTCTTAACGATTACAATCCAATGGATTACATTTTCCTTATATCAAGAATATTGTTCGGCGGATATTTTGTGGTTTCGGGCTGGAGTCATTTGCGTCATTCGGGCGCGATGGCGGGTTATGCGGCTTCAAAAAAAGTCGCGTCACCGAAAGCCATGGTCATCATTAGCGGACTTATGGTTTTTCTCGGCGGACTGGGGATTCTTCTCGGCTATCATGTCGGCATTTCGGTTCTGCTCATTGTCCTTTTCCTTATTCCGGTGACTTTCATCATGCATAACTACTGGGCGGAGACTGACCCGGCAGCGAAAATGGCAAACAAGGTGAACTTTATGAAAAACATGGCGCTCATCGGAGGGGCTTTGGCGTTTCTTTTCGTCGCGATGCCGTGGCCGCTCTCACTCTAGAACTAACCGGCGATTTTGATTGCGATAAACAATACCAACATACCGAGTATGGTCATTGTTGTTGTCCAAAACGTCGAATGCCGATGATAACTCTCGGGCAGGAGGTCACTTGCTCCTATATATAAGAAGAATCCGGAAAAAAGAGCGAGCACGACGCCGAGAGACGCCTGTGGCAGTGTAAAGAACATCGTTGAAATGACGCCGACAACGGGCGCCAAGGCGTCGACAAGAAGCCAACGGAAGGCGGATCTTTTTGAGCCGGCGTTTTTCAGTACCAAATTGACCGTGTTG
This sequence comes from uncultured Candidatus Saccharibacteria bacterium, assembly GCA_964476815.1. Lineage (GTDB taxonomy): Bacteria > Patescibacteriota > Minisyncoccia > Phycocordibacterales > UBA6065 > DATKHE01. Next base: position 6,909 of record CAYZCB010000011.1, on the reverse strand, counting down.
ATACCGTCGGAAAAATCATGAACGAGAACTGCCGTGGCGACGATTGCTCCGACCGCAGCGGAGACCTGAAAGGCGAGTCCGATCGCCGCGCCGTCGAGGAAACTGTGAATCGAAAGGGAACCGGCTCCGAGTTTGCCTCTGCGTTCGTGCATATGTTCTTGGTCTTCTTCGCCCTCATGGTGATGGAGGGTGATGAGTCGATCGAGAAGCATATAACCGGCAAAACCGAGAGCGACGATTGACGTCATCGTGGTGACGCCGTATGTACCAGCACCTAAATTGAGGGCTTCCGGCATGAGGTCAAAGAAAGCCACGGCGATGACGGCGCCAGCCGAAAATCCGAGAATGAGATGCAAGCGGTCTTTGTGCCGTAAAGCGAAACTGCCGCCCAAAAGAGTTGCCACGAACGTCGCGCATGCGATAAGGATTATCATTTGTGTATACTTATTGTTGTAATGAGAAAAGAATAAGATATGTGAAGAGTAATTGCAAGTATTTCGCAATAGTATACAATGAATATCATGAAAAGAAAAGATACGGAAGAAGTTCTGCGAGGACATGGTTTTCGAGCGACGGCAGGGAGGATAGCTCTTATTGGGGCACTTTCGAGATGTCCGAAGCCCGAGCCAATAGAAAAAATAGCCAAAATAGTTTCGCGGTCGCTCGACGCGGCAAACGTCTATCGGGCGCTTGAAGCTTTTACCGCTGCCGGAATCGCGCGGAGAATAGATTTTCGGGATTCAAAGACGTATTACGAACTTGCCCTCGACCGGCATCATCACCATCACATCGTGTGTGTCGTCTGCGGCAAAATAGAAGATGTGCATGGCTGCGCCCCATCGCTTGAAAAGATGGCTCTTTCGCGATCAAAATCTTTTTCGGCGATACAGAGCCACTCGCTTGAGTTTTTTGGGCTATGCAAGTCATGCGGGGCAAGCAAATGAACCGAAATTTGGCATTTTTTCGTATATGTTATGATGAATATGAGAGGCACGGTCTCTCGTTGTTGTCGTATTTATAGGTCTAATTTTCATTAAATGTCAAAAATAAAAGGTAGCGCAAAAGTATGGTGGATTGTCATAATTCTCATCATTATTGTCGGCGGAGTGTGGTGGTGGAACTCCTCGCAGTCGTTAAGTTCCACGACACCGTTATCTACACCGTCGACACAAACTTCGGCATTTCCTGCGGCGGGTAATACGGTTCAAGGACTTTCAACGGCTCTGACGGACACCTCTGACGCCGCTCTTACTCAAGATTTGAATTCGGTTAACTCGCAATTGAATGGTTTGAATAGCGACGTTGCCGCCGTCGACCAAAGTCTTTCGGCGACGTCATCGCAATAATTAAAAATAATCGGAATACTATGAAAAATTTTCTCAACACAATCGCATTTTCCGCCGCTTTCGCCGGATCTCTGGCTCTGGCGCTTCCCGCGTCGGCACAGACGACAGCATCTCCCGTTTCTTCCGTAGCGGCAGTCAGACCTTTTGTCGCGGGCCGTGCGACATCGACTCGGGCCTTTGCCGGCGATCGCGGATTTTCAGCTTCGACGACCGTCGCTCGCGTGGCGGCAGTCGCAGCGCGCGCGGATACCGAAATTCAAAATCGCGTTTCAACGCTCAACAATCTCATGAGCCGCATTCAGAATATGGTTAAACTTTCGAGCTCGGACAGATTGGGTCTGACAGGCGACATTCAATCGGAAATCAACAGTCTCTCATCGCTTCAGGGTACCATTGGCACGGACAACAGCACAACAAGCGTCCGAACTGACGCCGCATCAATCACTAAAGCGTATCGCATTTACGTACTTGTTGTTCCGCAGAGTTCCATTGTCGCGGCTGCCGACAGAGTAAACACTCTTGTCACGTCTCTTACGACAATAGACACGAAAATAACGGATCGCCTGACAGCAGTGCAGTCCGCCGGCACAGATACGTCTTCATTGACGGCGACAATGGCTGATTTCACGGCGAAAGTGAGTGACGCGGCCACGCAATCCGCCGCTGCCACGAGCGAAGTCGCAAACCTCGCTCCGGACAACGGCGACCAGACGATTCTCGCAAGCAACACTGCCGCTCTCAAAGACGCTCGCGCGAAATTACAAACTGCTTCGCAGGATTTGCAGGCCGCTCGACAGGATGCCGAGACGGTCATAAAAGCCATTCAGGCGCTTCCGAAATCACCGACGACAAATACCGCTTCGACGACCACGCAGTAACATAAGATAAAAAAGGCGGCGGCGCCTTGCGCCGCCGCCTTTTTTGCTTTCGGTCTTTTATTCGTGTAAAGTGAATATATGGAAGCAAACAAAGAATTGGCCCGCAAGGGAAAAATAAAGAAATGGATTGAAATAGGAGTATTTGCCGCGATTATTGTCGCGCTTTTGTTCGCCGCCTATTGGTGGTTTGTCATTAGGACCCGTGTCTATACCGATAGCGCCGACATAGAGGCGCCGCTTATTACCATCAGCCCCGAAAGTCCGGCTATACTGAAGCAAATCTTGGTCAATGACGGCGATTTTGTCGCGACAAACACGCCTGTAGCCCGCGTCGGCGACACGTATCTTTTGACGAGTTCAAGCGGTCTTGTGGTGGACACAAACGATTCCGTCGGTACGCTTTTTTCTCCGGGACAGGCGATTGTAACAGTGATCAATCCCGTGGACTTGCGTCTTGTTGCCAAGGTTGACGAGAACAACGGTCTCTCCGACATTAAGCCCGGCGACAAAGTGGTCTTTACGCTTGACGCTTTCGGCAGCAAGAAATTCAACGGCGAGGTTGACGAGATCGTTCCGACGTCCTATGAATCGTCTATTGCGTTCAACATATCTTCGACGAGAGAAGAACAGCGGTTCGAAGTCAAAATTTCCTATGACGCTATCGACCACCCGGAAATCTTAAACGGCATGTCGGCTAAAGTCTGGATATACAAATAAACGCTATGGATGGTGCACACGTGGTAAAAGAAATATCGGACTTGCCGGCCAAAGCCGAAGCGAAGGCGGGCGACGCGCTGCCGTGGATTGTCCTCGCGACCGTCATCGTCGGAACGTTTCTCGGTCGCCTAGACCAAACGATAGTCAATTTGGCTTTGCCAAAAATTATCGAAGATTTCGGCATATCGGTCAGCGCCTCCGGCTGGATCGCCACTGCTTACATCTTGGCGAACGCCGTTTTCGTGCCGATTTGGGGAAAGCTCGGCGATACCATCGGCAGAAAAAAAGTTTACATTACCGGTTTTGTTATATTTATTTTCGGTTCGGTTCTCGCGGGGCTTTCATGGAACTTGAGTTCGATGATTGTCTTTCGTATCATTCAAGCCATCGCGAGCTCGGCGGATTACCCGACGGCCATGGCAATTTTGACCGTGACTTTTGTCGATATGAAAAAGCGTGGGCAAGCACTTGGCATCTGGTCGTCCGCGTTTGCCGCCGCCGCCGTTTTCGGACCCTTGATCGGCGGACCTCTCATAGACAATTTCGGCTGGCGCTCGATATTTCTTTTGAACCTTCCCGTCGGTCTCATCGGACTTGCCATGGCGCTTCTTTTCGTGAAGGAATCCGTCTCCGGCAGGAAAAACGTGAAGTTTGATTGGTGGGGAGCGATGACGTTAGGCGCCGCGCTCGGGTCGCTCACGCTTGTTCTCGATCAGGGCATAAGTTGGGGCTGGCTTTCTTTCAACAGTATTTTGACTTACATCGCCACTGTCGTTTTCGCAATCATTTTCATAATCATCGAAAGGAAAGTCGCCGAACCAATAGTCGATTTCAAGTTTTTCAAAATTCCGGCGTTCGTTTACACCCTACTCAACAACATCATCGTTTTTATGGGTCTTACCGGAAGCATTTTTCTCATTCCCGTTTTCGCCGAGACGTTTCTCGGCTACAGCGCCACGCAGGCCGGCTATCTCTTTATGCCGATGGCGGCAGCAATGCTCCTCGCGTCGCCCATTGGTGGTTCGCTTATAGGTAAAGTAAAAGCGAAATACGTCATTTTCGCTTCAACCCTGGTCGCGGCACTCGGTCTCTGGATGTTTTCGTGGTATCTCGATATCCGTTCGACGGCATGGGATATTATCCTTCCCTTGTTCGTCATGGCCTTCGGTCTCGGTTTCGGCATGGCGCAGAGAACGAACATCGTTGCCTCGGTCGTGCCCGACAAAGAAATCGGCGTGGCATCGTCCATTCTCGCTCTTGCTCGAAACATAGCCGGCGCTTTCGGCGTTTCGATATTTGCCACGCTTCTCACTAGTTTTTCGGAAAGCAACGTGCTGACAATTGCCAAGTGGAGCACGCTTCACATTTCGACTCCAGCCGTCGTTCAACAGTTTATCGCCCTTGTTGAAATTAAAGCCCAGGTCGACGCGTATTCGAGCGTCTTCGTCATCGCCGCGGGAATCGTCTTTGTCGGATCTCTCATGTCGTTTTTCATCAATGTGCCTCACGAACGGACCAACGTGAAAGTTCACGTCGAATAAACAAAAGCGGCGCGGCACTTTGTGCCGCGCCGCTTTTGTTTATTTCTTTTTTACTGACCCGTTGTCGGAGTCGCTTGGCGAATTTGAATTGAGTTTGCCGTTATGCTTCCGTCGGAGTTTGCTGTTCCCAAAACGGTCACGTTCGCGCCCTCCGAGAGATCACCCTGGGTTCCTACTGTCGTGTCGGTAATCGGCGTCGAAGTCGAATAGAAAGCGACGACCGAACCGCCACTTTTGAGGGCAACGGTGACGCTCGATGAATCGCTTGAGACAACTGTACCGACCGCCGCCGAACCGCCGGCAAAACCGGCGCCGGCAGTCGCGCCTGTCCTCGTCACTCGCGCGCCGCCGTACGCCGAGGTGCTCGCCCCGCTGCTTGCTACAGATTGTCCGTAGCTGAAGCCGCCGTAGAAAAGAGCTGCCGCGACGATGGTGGTAATGATGATTTTTGTCGGTTTCTTCATTTTTTATCTGTTATTTTTTATATTTCTATCCTGCTAAATAAATACGAGCCGATGACCACAAAGGATGCAGTGACGAGAACGAGTACCAAAGCGTCCGTTCCGAGAGAGAAATAATTTCCGCCGACCAAAGCGCCGCGAATGGCGTCGACGCCGTAGGTCAAGGGGTCGATTTTTGCCAGAAAGGCGACAACATTCGGCAAACCCTGAAGAGGAAACAGGGCACCCGATAGGAAAAATATCGGCATGATAAAAAAGTTCACGATAAGTCCGAAGCCTTGCATGTCTTCAAGAACCGACGCGATTGCCGTGCCTACGGAGGTGAAAAGAAGGGCGATAAGAAACATGAAGACGATGGACAGAAGAAAACCGACGAAGGACGTCGGACGGAAGCCGACGAAAAGGGTAATGATAAAGACGATGATACCTTGGGCGATGGCGATGGTCGCGCCGCCAAGCGTTCGGCCAATCATAATGTTCGTGCGCGACACGGGGGCGACCAAGGTTTCCTTAAGGAATCCAAACTGTCTGTCCCAAATAATTTCCATGCCCGTGAAAACGGCGTTAAACAATATGCCCATGGCGATAATTCCGGGCGCGATGAAATCGATGTAGGAACCGCCGCCGGCTTTTGCGAAAATCGGACCGAAACCGAAACCGAGCGCGAGCAAAAACAATATTGGTTGACCGATAGAGCCGATGACGCGCGACTTTGAACGGATTTGCCGTTTGAGCTGTCTGAGCCAGAGAATGTAAATTGCGTTCATATGTTTGAAATTATTATCTTCGTCCGCGCATCTTGTGCATTGTCTTCATGTGACTTGACGCATCCGCAGACTCTTCGCGTATGGCCTTGCCGGTCAAAGCGAGGAACGCGTCCTCAAGCGAGGCGGTTTTTGTTTTGTTTTTGAGTGCGTCGGCGGTGCCTTCGGCGACGATTTTGCCGTTATCGATGATGGCGATACGCTGCGCGCTTTTTTCCGCTTCCTCGATGTAGTGAGTGGTGAAGAAGACGGTCATTTTTTCGCGTTTGCTCAGCTCACCGATATATTCCCAGATATGATGGCGCGTTTGCGGATCAAGTCCGACCGTCGGTTCGTCGAGAAAAAGAATTTTCGGATGATGGATCAATCCGCGGGCGATTTCAAGACGTCGTTTCATGCCGCCGGAGAAGAATTTCACCAATGTGTCTCTTTTATCCCAGAGCTCGACGAATTTCATCAGCTCTTCGATGCGTTTACGTCGAATGTCTTTCGGTACGCTATAGAGAACGCCGTGAAATTCCATATTTTCCCAAGCCGTAAGTTCGTCGTCGAGGGAAGGGTCTTGAAAAACGATACCGAATGCTTTTCGCACGGAGTTTTTGTCCGTGGACGCATCCGCGCCGTTTATGATGATTCTGCCGGATGTCGGCACGAGGAGCGTCGTGAGCATTCTGATGGTCGTTGTCTTGCCGGCACCGTTTGGACCGAGGAAAGCGAAAATCATTCCTTCGGGAACGGAAAAAGAAATGTCGTCGACGACGGCCGTACCGTCGAAAACTTTGCTCACGTGTTCGATTTTGATTATTGGTTCGTTCATATTATTCATAGCGCAAGGACTCGATGGGATTCATTTTTGCCGCTCGTCGCGCCGGATAGTAGCCGAAAGCCACACCGATTACCGCCGAGACGCCGAAAGCCAAAATGACGGAAACGGGGGAGACGGTTGTGGCGATAATTCCCAAATAGGTAATGCCGAAACAAATGCCCCAGCCAAGGATGATGCCGACCACGCCGCCAATGACGGTGAGAGCGATTGATTCCATGAGAAATTGGAGGGTAATGTCTTTTTCTTGCGCACCTATGGCTTTGCGCAAACCAATCTCTCTCGTGCGTTCCGTCACGGTGGTGAGCATCATATTCATAATACCAATACCGCCGACGATAAGCGATATGCCGGCGACGGCTCCCAAAAGTAACGTGAA